>CAIXPF010000001.1 GCA_903921205.1 uncultured Acidimicrobiia bacterium
CCGACGCGAACGCACCGACGCGAACATACCAAGTGGAATGGACGCGGTCGGGAACGTGGGACGAGACTGGCCGGGACCCGGACGGGGTCCCGGGGTGGGGCGGGGGACCGTGGCTGGTGGGGTCAGGCTTGCGGGGCGAGGACGAGGCTCGTGCCCGGTCGGTGGAGCGTAGGTCCGTCCTCACCGAACACCGTGACCGTTCCGCGTCCCATGACGGTCCAGTGGGTCGGGCCGCCGACGAGTGCGGTGTCCTCGTCGATCCCGATCAGCGTGACACCGGGCCGAGGCCGAGCGGCGCGACGGGCGACGAAGCTTCCGTCCCAGTTGGCGATGCGATCGAAGTGGGGGATGACCGCCAGGTGGCCGATCGGCCCCAGCCCGGCCTCATCCGCGCGATCGCGCACCGACGGTGCCTCGGCCGACAGTGCCATGGCCCCGGCGCTGCAGCCGGCGAGGGCGGCACCGGCCTGCCAGGCAGCGATGATGGCCCGCCACACCGCACTGTCGCGAAGGGATGCCGCAAGGTATGCCGGGTTGCCTCCGGAGAGGTAGACCAGGCCGACGCCGGCGAGCTGCGCGGCGTAGTCCTCCTCGGCGGCGTCGGCGGCGTCCATGACCGGCAGCAGCACCGGCTCGGCGCCCAGCCGGCTGAAGTGGTCCCGGCCCATGTCGAGCCAGCGGCTCACCGTCTCGGGACCTTCGAGCCCGGCGGCGGTGGCCAGCACCGCGACCCGCGGGTTCCGGCCGGCCAGGAGGTGCTGGTCCACCTCGTTCATCTGGGGCAGGAACTCGCCGCTGCCGACCAGCGCGACGGGACCGGCGGTGGTCGGTGCGCGGTGGGTCCGTTCGGTCATCCGGGCAGCGTATCCCGGCATTGCGTCCCGGCATTGTGTCCCGGCCGGTCCGATCCCGCGTGCCGGAGCGCCGGGCACACGAAGGGCCCGGGTCGCTGACCCGGGCCCTTCAGCTGTTCGTCCGTGCGAGCCGTACCCACCGGTACCCGGTGGCAACGGCGGCGTGGTTCAGGCCGTCGGGGCGTCGACCGGGACGGTCTTCATGTCGGCGGGCACGACGACCTCGAGGACCTCGAGGTCGGGCGAGCAGCCGATCTCGTTGTGGACCATGCCACTGGGGATGGCCAGGGCGGCCCCGGCTGCGACACGCTCCCGGCGGCCCCCCTCGAACTCGAGGTCGACCCAGCCGTTGAGCACGTACACGAACTGCAGGTCGCACTCGTGGTAGTGCCAGCCGGTGGTCTCCATCACGTCGGTGGCGCGCATCACCTGAGCGCGGTAGCCCCCGTTGGTGAGCTTCTCCAGCCCGGTGTCGCGGTACTCGAAGAACGACCGGCGGCCGGTGCGGCCGAACTCGGCGTCGCCGAGTTGCTGCAGCAACAGTTCGACGGGTCCACTCTTGATGTCGACGGCCATGTCATTCCCCTTTGCGTGCCGGTGCGCAGACGCTAACACGGCGAGGCGGGGTCGGGTCCGGCCGTGACGATCCGGCCGACGCCGCCCGGCCGGGTGCCGTCCGGCTACGCCGTACCGCCCGGTCGGGTCGTGGGCGTCAGGACGTGGTGCGGGCCCGGGCGGCGGCGATGAACTCCTGCCACACGGGATACTCCGCCGGATCCCACACGGAACGCAGGTGCTCGTCGGCCTGCTCGACGCTCCACCGGCCGCTGCGCAGGGCATGGAGACCGTAGAAGGCGCTGACCCGGTAGTTGGCGGCACAGTGCACGTGGATGGTGCGCCCGGCGTTGGCCTCCATCGCGGCCCCGAAGGCGTCGAGATCGGCCTCGCTCGGTGCATCGAAGTCGACCGGGATCGAGATGTAGCCGATCCCCTGGGCTGCAACGATGTCGGCCTCGCCGGCGACGGCGTAGGTGCTGGAATCGGGCAGGAGGTTGATGACGACCTCGTAGCCGTTCGCCGCCAGCGTGGCGAGGTCCTCCGCCACCACCGAGCCAGACGTGGTGACCGTGTCGTCGATCCGGCGGAAGTTCAGGCTGGTCTCGATGCTCACGATGTCCTCCTCGAACGGCTCCCCCAAGTTTGCGCCGCCGGGTGGTCGCGGTGCCAGCCCCGGGCCAGGTATCGGGCCGACGCCGGATGCTCCCGGCCGTCGCCGGCCGGAGCCGTCGCCGCCGCAGTGGCTCCCCTAAGGTCGCGGCGTGCGCCCAGAACACCCCGATTTCACTTCTTTCCTGGCACCGTGGCGTGGTCCCCGGGCCGGCCGCGCGGTCGGCGTCGACGAAGCCATCGCCGCCATCGCGGACCGGTCCCGGGTCTTCGTCTCCCAGGCCTGCTCGGCGCCGGTGACCCTCGTCGACGCGCTGACCGCGCAGCGGGGCCGTTTCACCCGACTCGAGCTGCTCACGGCCTACCTGCTCGAGCCGCTGTCGGCGTTCGACCACCCGCACGAGCCGTTCGTGCTGACCACCCTGCAGGCCAGCCTGGCGGTACGGGCCATGATCGATGCCGGCGCCTGCACCATCGTGCCGGCGGCGTTGAGCCAGTGGCCCGCCCTGTGGTCCGCCGGCGGCCCGCTCGCCCCCGACGTGGCGCTGGTCCAGGTCAGTGCACCGGGCCCCGACGGGCGCTTCAGCCTCGGCACGGGAACATCGTGCAGCATCGATGTGGTGCGCACGGCGCCCTTCGTGATCGCCGAGGTCAACCCGCAGATGCCGTACACCTTCGGGGCGGGCGAGCTGACCCGTGACCATTTCGACCTGCTCGTCGACGTCGACCATGCCCTGCCCGAGCTCGACGCCCAGCCGGTGGGCGACCTCGAGCGGACCATCGCCGGCTTCGTCGCCGGGGACATCGGGGACGGTGCCACGCTGCAGTTCGGGATCGGGGCGATCCCGGCGGCCATCATCAGCCTGCTCGGCGACCGGCGCGACCTCGGCCTGCACGGCGGGATGCTCGGCGATTCCTGTATCGACCTGGTCGAGTCCGGCGCAGCCACCGGGGCCCGCAAGAGCATCGACCCGGGCCTGCACGTCGGTGGCGAGGTGCTGGGCACCCGGCGGCTGTTCGACTGGGTGCATCGCAACGAGCGGGTGATGACGGTCCCGGCGGCCTACTCGCACGGGCCCGCGAACCTCGCCCGCATCGACAACTTCGTGGCCATCAACTCGACGGTGGAGATGGCGCTCGACGGTTCCGTCGGTGCCGAGATGGCCGGCGGTCGGGTGATCTCCGGGCCCGGCGGCCAGCCCGACTTCGCCCTGGGGGCCAACCTCAGCCGTGGCGGCGTGTCGATCATCGGGTTCCCCTCCACGGCGTCGCGCGGCCGCACGTCGCGCATCGTGGCCCAGCTCGATCCCGGCGCCCCGGTCACCGTGCCCCGCTACCTGACCGACCGGGTGGTGACCGAGTACGGCGTGGCCCGCTTGCGTGGCATGGGCCTGGCACAGCGGGCCGAGGCGTTGCGGGCCATCGCCCACCCGGATTTCCGTGCGCAGCTCGGCTGAACGCCTCCGCCGCGCGGGATCGTGCTGAGCGGCCGATCATGCTGAGGCGGGTGATCGCCGCCACGGTGGCGGTGGCGGCAGGGCTGTGCGTGCTGAACTACCTCCTCGACGGTCTCGAGCTGTCGGGCACCTGGTCCGCGATCCTGGCTGCGACGGCGCTCTCCGCGGCCAACGCCACCCTGTGGCCGGTGCTGGCGCGGCTCACCCTGCCCATCAGCGTGGTGACCCTGGGCCTCGGTTCGCTGGCGCTGAACGCAGCGATGACCTTCGTGGTGCTCGACGCGGTGCCCGGGGTACGCATCGACGGTGTGGGCACCGCGCTGTTGGTGACCGTGGGGCTGAGCGTGCTCACGGCATTGGTGCTGGTGGTGCTGAGCATCGACGACGAGTCGGTGTTCGACGAGCGCATGGTGCGCCAGATGCGCCGCCGGACCGCCCCGGTGGCGGACGCCGAGCCGGGAACGGTGTTCGTGCAGATCGACGGGCTGTCCCTCGACGTGCTGCGCCGGGCGGTACGGTCCGGTGACGTGGCGGTGCTGGCCTCGTGGTTGCGCGAGGGGTCCCATCGGCTGGTCCCGTGGGAGACCGAGTGGTCCTCCCGGACCGGGGTGAGCCAGGCCGGCATCCTGCTCGGCAGCACCGAGGACATGCCGGCGTTCCGTTGGTACGAGAAGGAGAACGCCACCACCGTGGTGTCGAACCGTCCGGCGTCCGCTGCGCTCATCGAATCGCGGCGCCTCGAACCGGGCGGTGGCCTGCTCGGCGTCGACGGGGCCAGCTACGGCAACCTCTACGCCGGCGGGGCCGAGCGAGCGGCGCTGACCATGAGCGTGGTCGGCAAGCGCAAGGGCCGCTTCGGTGAGGGCTACGGGCCGTACCTGTCCCATCCACGGAACCTCATCCGCACCGTTCTCGGTGTCATCGCCGACGTGGTGCGCGAGCGGCGGGCCGCCCGGGAGCAGGTGCGCCGGGACATCCGGCCGCGTATCCGACGCAGCTTCGGCTACGCCTTCATGCGGGCGTTCACCACCGTGGTCATGCGCGACGTGTGCGTGCACGCAGTGATCGGGGCGATGGCCGAGGGGCGCGCACGGATCTACGTCGACCTGCTCGGCTATGACGAGGTCGCCCACCACAGCGGGATCGAACGCCACGACGCCATGACCACCCTCCGCCTGATCGACCGGCAGGTGGGCCGCATCGACCGGGCCCGGGCCTGGGTGCCGCGTCCGTACCGGATCGTGGTGCTGAGCGATCACGGCCAGAGTCAGGGCGCCACCTTCCTCGGACGCTTCGGTATCACCCTCGAGGACCTGGTCCGCGAGGCCTGTGCGCTGCCGCCGGTCGCCCGCACCGGTGAGGCGGACGACGACGCCACGCTCACGGAGTCACGGGGCTACCTCGACAGCGCGCTGAGCGGGGTGGCGACCGGTGATGGGCTGTCGGCCAAGGTGGCGCAACGGGCCCGCGAACGCGTGACCGTCGACGAGGTCGACCTCGTCGGCCCGGACGGGCCCGACGGGTTGCCTGGGCCGGACGGGCCCGACGGGTCGGGCCGCGCAGACCGTTCGGCAGGCACCGGGTCGCCGGTGGTGATGGCGTCGGGCAACCTGGGTCTGATCTATCTGCCGCACCTGGCGGGCCGGGCCACCCGCGAGGACATCGACCGTGCCCATCCCGGCTTGCTCGAGGCGCTGCGCACCCACCCGGGGGTCGGGTTCGTCCTGGTGGCCACGAAGGAGCAGGGCTCGATCGTGCTCGGCCCGGCCGGCGAGCGGCTGCTCGCCCTCGACGGCGAGGCGGCGGTCCGGGGCGAGGACCCGCTCGTCCCGTTCGGGCCGCACGCCCTGGCGGTGGTCCGCCGGGCCGATCGTTACCGCACCGTCGCCGATGTGATGGTCAACAGCTTCTTCGACAGCGCCACCGAGGAGGTCGCGGCCTTCGAGGAGCTGGTCGGCTCGCACGGCGGACTCGGCGGGCCGCAGAGCCATCCGTTCCTGCTGGTGCCGGCGGTGTGGGACCCGCCGGTGGCGCCGTTGCTCGGCGCCACCGACGTCCACGGATACCTGCTCGGTCGGCTGCAACGACCGAACCCGACGGGTCGGCCCGCCCGGCCGTCGGGTGGTGCGCTCAGCTGATGGTGATCTCGCCGTACATGCCGTTGACGAAGTGGGGCGGACCGCCGGCGACACCCTCGGGCTTCTGGCCGTTGGCCTTGGCTGCGGCGTCGAGGTACTCCTGGGGGACTGCGCCGGTGGGGATGGCGCAGAACACGATGTAGCGGCCGGGCTCGGAGATGGTCCCGTCGCCGACGGGCATGATCTCGGCGCCCTTCTTGGGCTGGGCGATGATCACCGTGGCCGGCTTGGGCGACAGCAGCGCGCCGAGCTCGGCCTCGGGGAGCTTCACGAGCTCCTTGATGGGGCGCTTCTCGGCGTCGGGCAGCCGGATGGCGACGAACTCGTGCAGTTCCTTCGCCGACTCGTTGACCAGGGAGAACTGGGTACCGGCCTTGGCCTTGGCCGGCAGCTCCTTGTAGGCGTAGTCGACGGCGACGACGTCGACGGACTTGTTCGACGCAGCGGTGACGTCGGGGTCGCTCCCGCAGGCGGTCAGCGACACCGCGGCGAGCATGCCGGCGGTGGTGAGACCCAGGACGAGTCGTGAACGGAACATGTGAACTACCTCCGCAGCGGACCCTACCGCGTGGATGCCGCTCGGTTCCGACCCGGACGGGACCGCGGCCGGGGTCGGTTGCCGGTGGTTAGGGTTCGGGACCATGAGCATCCTCGGCAATCCGGTCCTGCGACGCGAGGACCCGGTGTTCGTCACCGTCGGTGGGACCTATGTGGGCGACCTCGAGCTGCCCGGCTGCGCGGAGCTGGTGTACGTGCCCTCACCGATGGCCCACGCCCGCATCACCCGGCTCGACGTGTCCGCCGCGGCGCGAGCGCCGGGTGTGCTCGGCGTGTACACCTTCGCCGATCTCGGTGTCGGGCCGTACCCGAACGTGCAGCCGGCGTTTCCCGCCGAGATGGCTCGTCCCCTGCTCGCCGACGGGGTGGTGCGCTTCGTCGGCGAGCCGATCGTGGCCGTTGTCGCCGAGGACCGCTACCGGGCTGCGGACGCCGCCGAGCTGGTGGAGTTCGACCTCGAGCCGCTCGAGGCGCTGGTCGATCCCGAGGCGTCGGAGGGTTCGGCGGTCGTGCTGCACCCGGGCGCGCCCGAGGGCAACGTGGTGTTCCGTACGGCGACGGCGTCCGCAGCCAGCTTCGACGGTTGCGAGGTGGTGGTCGACGCCCGCATCGTCAACCAGCGGATCTCCGGTGCGCCGATCGAGGGCCGGGCCGGCGCGGCCTACTGGGACGGCGACCGTCTGGTGCACTATTCGGCCTGCCAGGGTGCTCACCCGGCGCGCGACCTGCTGGCCCGTATCTACGGGCTGCCCACCGACCGGGTGCGGGTGATCGTGCCCGATGTCGGCGGCGGGTTCGGCTCGAAGGCGCGTCCCTACCCCGAGGAGGTCGCGCTCGGTTGGTACGCCGCGCAGGTGGGACGCCCGGTGCGCTGGGTGGAGAGCCGTACGTCGAACCTCACCGGGATGGGTCACGGTCGTGGCCAGGTGCAGCGGGTCCGCATCGGGGGCCGACGCGACGGCACCATCGAGGCGTACCAGCTGTCGGTCATCCAGGACGGCGGGGCCTACCCGCAGATGGGCTCGTTCCTGCCGTTCATGACCCAGCGGATGACCACCGGGGTGTACGAGCTGCCCAACGCCGGGTTCGACGCGGTGTCGGTGGCGACCACCACCACCCCGGTGGCGTCCTTCCGGGGAGCCGGTCGTCCGGAAGCCGCAGCGGCCATCGAACGGGCGGTGGACCTCTTCGCCGCCGAGATCGGCATGGACCCCGTCGAGATCCGCCGGCGCAACGTGGTCGAGCCGTTCACCGAGCCGTACACCACCGGGGTCGGCACCACCTATGACGTGGGTGACTTCGGCGGGTCGCTCGAGCGGGCGGTCGCCGCAGCCGGTTACGACGAGCTGCGGGCCGAGCAGGCCCGTCGGCGCGCGGCGGGCGACACCCGGCTGCTCGGGATCGGGGTGGCGACCTACGTGGAGGTCACCGCCGGGGCCGGCGGCGGCGAGTTCGGCGAACTCGAGCTGCTCGAGGGCGGCCGGATCCGTGCCAAGACCGGTTCGTCCCCGCACGGCCAGGGCCACCTCACCGTCTGGGCGATGATCGTCAGCGACCGCACCGGGGTACCGATGGAGCAGATCGAGGTCGTCTACGGCGACACCGACCTGGTGCCGGCCGGGGGTATCACCGGCGGGTCTCGCTCGGCGCAGCTGGCCGGCTCGGCCATGTACGACGCCGCCGACCGCCTGGTCGACGCCGCCCGGGCGCGCGCTGCGGAGCTGCTCGAGGCGGCGGTCGACGACGTGGTCCTCGACCGGGAGCTCCGACGGTTCCACGTGGCGGGCACCCCGGCGTTGGCGTTGGACTGGGCGGCGGTGGCCACCGGGACCGATCCGCTGGTCGGGCTGTCGTCCTTCGCCGCAGCGGGGGCCACCTTCCCGTTCGGTTCGCACGTTGCGGTGGTCGAGGTCGACGCCGAGACCGGCGGGGTGCGGCTGGTGCGCCTGGTGGCCTGCGACGACGCCGGCACCATCCTCAACCCGTTGATCGTGGACGGCCAGGTGCACGGCGGGCTCGCCGCCGGGGTGGCCCAGGCTCTCTTCGAGGAGATCGTGCACGACGCCGACGGCAACCCGCTGACCACCAGCCTGGCCGATTACGCCGTGCCCTCCGCCGCCGAGCTGCCCAGCTTCGAGCGGGTTCCGATGCAGACCCCGACGTTCATGAATCCCCTCGGCGCCAAGGGGATCGGCGAGTCCGGCACCATCGGTTCGACGCCGGCGGTGCAGAACGCCGTGATCGACGCACTGGCCCATCTCGGCGTGCGCCACATCGACCTGCCGTGCACCCCACAACGGGTGTGGGAGGCCATCCGGACGGCCGGCGCCGTTCGCTGAGCGCCGGGCCCGCGACCCGGCCGGTCTCGTCCCCGGCCGGGTCGGACCGGCCGCTCAGATGGGGGAGCGGAGGCCGGTGCGGCGGTGGCGGAGGTCCTCGACCACGGTGGTGACCGGCACGGCGAACTCCTGGCGGATGCGGTGCGGGAGATCGCCGCGCAGCCAGCGCGACAGCCCCTGGGGCAGCGTCGAGATGACGATCTCGTCGATCGTGCCGAGGGCGAGGGCGGTGCCCACGGCCCGCAGCGGGTCCCCGGCCGTCATCTGGGTGGCGACCGTGGCGCCGCGGGTGGACAGTCGCTGTTGCAGCGGCCGGATCCGCTCGGCGGCCTGTTCGCGCACCTCGCGGTTCCAGTCGAAGCCGAGGTCCCCGAGCCATACCGCGCCACCGGTCGGGTCCCCGAAGGCCCACATCGGCGTGGGGTCGAGCGGAACGAGGAACGTGACGGTCAGCTCACGATGGGCGGTGAGCCGTGCTTCGAGCGTGTCGGCGAGGTTGCGGCTGCCGAGGGTCTTGTTGGCGACGACGAGAATCTGGGTCATGGCGGTCTCCTCGATGATCGTGGGGCTCGGTGTCCGCAACGTCTCCGACGTGTGCCGGCGGGCGTTGGTGCTGGTGGTGCTGTACCCAGGTGACGGCGACGCTACTCCGCGAAACCGAAAGAAAAGAGAAAAATGTCACACTTGGCCGGCCGGAGGTTTCGGCGCCGGACGGCCCGGTTCGGCACGTCGGACGGCGCCGTCGCCCGGCCGGCGACGGCCGGTCGCGCCGGCGCGACCGGGCGGGGTCGGGAAGGGCCACGAACGGGCGGCCGGTCTACGCTGCGGCGATGCGAGCTGTTGGTGTGATGCGTTTCGGCGGACCTGAGGTACTCGAGATCGTGGAGGTGCCGGAGGTGCATGCCGGTCCGGGCGAACTGCGCCTGCGGGTGCACGCCGCGGCGGTGAACCCCACCGACACCCTGGCCCGCAACGGCAGCCGGGCCGAGATGCAGAAGGTCGACCCGCCGCCCTACGTGCCCGGCATGGACGCCGCCGGCATCGTCGACGAGGTCGGCGAAGGGGTCACCGGCGTGGCGGTGGGCGACCGGGTCATGGCCATCGTGGTGCCCAAGGCGGCCCACGGTGCCTACCGCGAGAGCCTGGTGCTGCCCGCCGAGTCGGTGGCTGCAGCCCCGGCCGGCTCGTCCCATGCGGAGGCCTGCACCTTGCCGATGAACGGCCTGACGGCCCGCATGTCGCTCGACCTGCTGGGCCTGCAGCCCGGCGACACCCTGGCGGTGACCGGTGCCGCCGGCGCCTACGGCGGCTACATGGTGCAGCTGGCCAAGCACGCGGGCCTCGTCGTCATCGCCGACGCGTCGGACGCCGACACCGATCTGGTCACCCGGCTCGGTGCCGACCTGGTCCTGCCCCGTGGCGACGACTTCGCCGCTCGGGTGCGCCGGCACTACCCCGACGGGGTCGACGGCCTGGCCGACGGTTCGGTGCAGAACGAGCTGGTCATCGGCGCCGTGCGCGACGGCGGGGCGTTCACCTCGGTGCGCGGGTTCTCCGGCGACGGGCAGCGCGACATCCGCTTCAGCGTCACCCTGGTCACCAAGTACTTCCGGGAGCAGGCCAAGCTCGACGAGCTGGGCCGGCTGGCCGAGGCCGGGGTGCTCAGCCTGCGGGTGGCACAGACCTATCCGGCCGAGCAGGCTGCCGACGCCCACCGCCGTCTCGAGGCGGGCGGCAGCCGGGGGCGGCAGGTCATCGAGTTCTGAGCGGCGCATCGACGCCCGTTGCGGGAGGTTTCACCATGACCGAGCCGTTCGGTCCCATCGACAACGGGCCCGATCCCGGCGAGGCGCTGGCCGGGTACCTCGCCGAGCAGCACGCGGTGCAGGCGCTGCGGGACCGGCCGCAACCCGAGGCGCCGTGGCCGGCGACGGACAACCCCATGCTGGACTACCTGCTCGACGAGGCGGGCGCGCTGGTGGCCGAGCACGGCCCGGAGGCCGCGTTGCTGTGGCTGGCGGTGCACGCCTGGAGGGAAGGGGCCATCGACGACCGGGCGCGGATCGTGCGCTCGCTCCAGGGCTGAACGCGTCCCGCCCGGCGCGTCGTCAGCCCGGCGTGTCCCCGAGCGTCGAGGCCAGGGCGTTCGCCAGCAGCTGCCCGCTGTAGGGCTTGGCGAGGTAGGGCAGGCTCGCCAGCAGCCCGGCATCGTCGAGGGGGCGGGCCTGCTCGCTGTACCCGGACGAGAGGATCACCCGTACCTCCGGCAGGTTGGCGGTGATCCAGCGGGCCAGTTCGAACCCGTTCATGCCGCCCGGCATGACGATGTCGGTGAGGACCGCAGCAACACGAGGGTCGGCCTCGAGGTACTCGATCGCCTCGGTCGCGGAGCGGGCACCCACGGCCCGGTAGCCCAACGACTCGATGCGGTCGACGGTGAGCTCACGGAGCGCGTCGTCGTCCTCGGCGACCAGGATCAGCGCCCCGTCGCCCGGCGTCGGGTCCGGTTGTGCCGGCTCGGCGATCGCTGCGGTCGTGGTGCTGCGGGGAAGGAACACCGACACCCGGGTCCCGGCACCGGGTGTGCTGTCGAGGGTGAGGAACCCGCCGCTCTGCTGCGCGAAGGTGGCGACGCTGCTCAACCCGAGCCCGGAGCCGGCGCCGTCCTCCTTCGTGGTGAAGAACGGCTCGAGCGCCATCGAGAGCACGTCGTCGTCCATGCCCGTGCCGGTGTCGGTGACCGACAGGCAGACGTAGTCGCCGGGCCTACGGCCGGGATGGCTGTCGGGGCCGACCTGCACGTTGGCGACCGACACCACGATCCGGCCGCCCTCGGGCATGGCGTCGCGGGCGTTCATGACGAGGTTGAGGACGGCACTGTCGATCTCGCCGGGATCGGCCATGGTGAGCCACGGCTGTGCCTCGGATTCGCTCGCCAGCTCGATGTGCTCGCCCAGGGTCCGCTCGAGCAGGGCCACCACGTCGTGCACCTGCTCGTCGATGTGCAGCCGGCGCGGTTCGAGCTTGCGGCGCTGCGCCAGCGACAGCAGCCGGCGGTTGAACGAGGCGCCGAGCTCGACTGCGTCGAGGGCCCGCCGCAGCAGCCGGGCGGTGCGTTCGTCGGTGACGCGGCCCTCCACCAGCTCGAGGTTGCCGCCGATGACGGTGAGCAGGTTGTTGAAGTCGTGGGCGACCCCGGCGGCGAGCTGGCCGACCGATTCCCGGCGTCGCGACAGCACCAGGGCCTCCTCGGTGCGTTTGCGTTCGCTGATGTCGCGCAGCATCCCGGTGAAGAACCGGCGCCCGTCGCCGTCGTGCCATTCCGCCACCGACAGGTCGAGGGGGAACAGCGAACCGTCGCTCCGACGGCCCTCGACCTCGGCGCCGATCCCGATGACCCGCCGTACCCCGGTCTCGAGGTACCGGTTCAGGAAGACGTCGTGGCGGCCGCTGGGCAGCAGCCGGGTCAAGGTGCCGCCGACGAGGACGTCGGGCTCGTAACCGAACATGGTGGCTGCGGCCTGGTTCGCCGACTGGATGGTGCCGCTCTCGTCGATGACGACGATGCCTTCCGACGCGGTGTCGATGATCGACCGCAGGCGGGCCTCGCGCTCGACGAGCAGGCGTTCGGTCCGCTTCTGCTCGGTGATGTCGCGCCCGGACACCACCGAGCCGACGACCCGGTCGTCAGCGTCGCGGACCGGGGCGAAGGCGAAGCTGCCGATCCAGCTCTCGCCGGTGTCGGCGCGCCGGAAGCTGTACTCGACGCCGGTGGCCGCCCCACCCCGCATGGCCCGCAGGATGTCCCGGCGGTGGGAGGTGAACTCCTCGCCCTGCTCGGAGCGCATCTCCACGATCCGCGGGTTCTCGGCCATGGCACGGAGCATCTCGTCACGGTCCGGGAAGCGGCAGAAGGCCACGAAGGCGTCGTTGAAGTGGACGAAGGTGCCGTCCTGGTCGAGGATGAACAGGGCGTCACCCATGGCGGCCAGGGCCGCCTCGAGCCTGGAGGCGTTCTCGATGGCCTCGAGCTCGCGATGCTTGCGTTCGGTGATGTCCAGGACGATGCCGTCGACGCGCACGACCTCCCCCCGATCGTTGCGTTCGGGCCGGCCGACCCCGTGCAGCCAACGGACACTGCCGTCGGGCTGGTGGGCCCGGAACTCGAGCTCGGTGTGGCTGACCTCGGGCGACTGCACCAGGCTGATGAGCCCCTCGAGGACCTTCGCCCGGTCGTCCTCGGGAATCCAGTCGAGGACGTCCTGCAGGGCCTCGTGGCCCCGGGGACCGGGCCAGAACGGCGACTTGGTGCGGTCGTCGAGGAACACCCGCATGTCCTGGGGATCCATGCTCCATGTGCCACCGGACGCGGCGTCGAGGGTCAGCACGAGGCTCTCGTTGCGCCGCCGCAGCTGATCCTCCGCCCGGTGGCGGCCGAGAAAGGCGTTGACGTAGCCCAGGTAGATCGCCAGGGCGGTGCTGCGGTCGGTGTCGTCGCTGCGGCCTGCCGGGCCGTACCACGAGAGCAAACCAAACGGTATGGTGCGGGCGTCGCCCACGGTCACGGTGTGGACCACCTTCCGCCGCGCTGCACCGTCGGCGGGGTCCATACCGGACGGTTCGGACTTGTCGGAACGTTCGGGCCAGACGACCTCGGCCGGCCGGCGCTCCGCTTCTGGCGTCGCCGGGTCGAGGGCACCGTCGGGAAGCACCACCGACAGCGATGCCGCGAGGTCGTCGGGAAGGCCGCTCGAGCCTGCCAGGCGGAACTCGCGTTCGTCCGGTTCGTAGACGTACAGCACGCAGGCCGTCGCACCGTTGAGTTCGGCCCATCCTTCGGCGATCTCGCCCAGACCGGCCCGGTACACGGTCGATGCGGCCAGACGAGCGGTCAAACGGCCGAGAACCGCCAACATCGGCTCCGTCGAACTGCCTGCGGTCCCGGCGGACCGTTCATCTGCCATGGTGACCCCCGGCTGGTACCCGGCGCCCCGGTGCGGACTCCGGCGGCGACCTTAGCGGTTCGGTTCTGCAGCGTCAGGGCCGAAGGTCACCGATGTCGGAGGGCATTGCGCACCCCTCGGTATGGGGTCGGGTCCTCGAGGCGGTCAGGGTGCGAGCAGGCGGCTCAGCGTGTCGGTCTCGGCCCGGTGGCGGCCGTCGACCACGTGCCGTGCCCGGCGCCGTGGCCCATCGGTGCGGACGCCCCCGGGCCCGCAGCCGACCGGTCGACCTCACGACCTCCGGACCCTGTGCAGCCTTGATCTGCAGGGCGAGGGTCTGCACGTCTGCGGATCCTGCCGCCCCGGGGCGAGCGCCGGGCCGGCCATCTCGTCGGGCGGGCCGACCCGGTGCGACGGTCGCCCGGTCGCCCGGTCGCCCGGTCGCCCGGTCGGCGTCGGCGTCGGTGTCGGTGTCGGTGCCGACACCTGGCCTGGTACGGTCCGCCGGGCCGGATGGGCACGAGAGAACGGGGATGACATGGCCGTAGTAGACCACGACGGGCCCACCGGGCGGGGCGAGCGGTTGGCGGTGTTCTGTGCTCCGGCCCGCTACGTGCAGGGCCGCCATGCGACCGCCGAACTCGGTACGGTCCTGGCTGCGATGGGCCTGGGCGGACCGGTGCTCATCGTGGCGAGCGTGCGCGTGGAGGCGCTGCTGGGGGCAACCTGGGCGACGGCGCTCGGCGCGGCCGGGATTCCCTACGCCGTGCACCACTTCGGCGGGGAGTGCTCGCAAGCGGAGATCGACGCCGGTGTGGCCGCGGCCCGGGCGGTGGGGGCCACCACCGTGCTGGGGGCCGGTGGGGGCAAGGCCCTCGATACCTCGCGTGCCGTCGCCGCGGCGTGTGGGCTGGCTGCGGTGAACTGTCCCACGCTGGCCTCGAGCGATGCGCCCTGCAGCGCACTGTCGGTCGTCTACCAGCCCGACGGGACGTTCGATCGCTATCTGTTCTACCCCCGCAACCCGGATCTGGTCCTGGTGGACACCGAGATCGTGGCCAAGGCGCCCGCCAGATTCCTGGTGAGCGGGATGGGGGACGCGCTGGCGACCTGGTTCGAGGCCCGCACCGTGATCGAGGCCCGCAAACCGAACCAGTTGCAGGGCGCCACCACCCTCACCGCGGGCGCGTTGGCCCGGCTCTGCTACGACACCCTGCTCGAGGACGGTCCTGCTGCGCTGGCCGCGGTGCGGGCCCGTTCGGTGACCCCGGCCCTCGAACGGTTGGTCGAGGCGAACACCCTGCTGTCGGGCCTCGGCTTCGAATCGGGCGGCCTGGCCATCGCCCACTCGGTGCACAACGGGCTGACCACTGCACGCGAGACCCATGCACTGCTGCACGGCGAGAAGGTGGCGTTCGGCCTGCTGGTGCAGTTGGTCGTGGAGGGCCGGCCGCGGGCCGAGTTCGACGAGGTGGTGCGCTTCAACCGCACGGTGGGCCTGCCCACCACGTTGGCGGACCTGGGTCTGGCCGTCACCGACGAGGACACCCTGGCCGCAGTGGCGGAGCGGGCAGTGGCACCGGGCGAGACCGCCCACAACGAACCGTTCCCGGTGACCGTCGCAGCCGTACTGGACGGTATCCGGGCCGCCGACGCGTTGGCCAGGTCGGTCTGAGCGCTGCGGCGCGCCCGTTGCGATCAGTTCTGCAGCGGCAGGGCGTGCTCGGCCAACCAGTCGAGCTCGACGTCCCATCCGTCGTTCAGGGTCATCGGTCGCAGCACGAACTTGGTGATTCCGGCGTCGATGTGGCGGCGCAGCAGACCGACCACCTCGTCCGCCCCGATCGGCAGGATGTCCTCGCGCTGCGCCGTGGTCTCGCGCAGGGTCGCCGCGACGACCTCGTCGGCCAGGGGGTAGCGGGAGTACGGGATGCTGATGCCGAAATGGTCGTCGTCGATGGTGCGCCCGACCTCGTCCGCAACGGCCTGGATGACCGTGCGGTTCGCTCCGGCCTCGGCCGGGGTGGCGCGGGAGCCCAGCCAGCCGTCGGCATGGGTGCCGGTGCTGCGCAGCGCCTTGGGGCCGTTGCCGCCCAGCCAGATCTCGAGCGGGTCCTGCACCGGCCGGGGCTTCACGGTGATGGCGTCGTAGCTGTAGCCGGCGATCTCGGCGGTCACCGGCTCGCCGGCCCACCAGGCTCGACACAGCTCGATGACCTGCTCGACCCGTCGTGGCCGGTCGACGCCGGCCACGCCGAGCGCCGCCCGTTCGCGGGGCGAGCCGATGCCGGGCATGAACGCCAGCAGCAGCCGGCCGCCGGTGAGCCGGTCGAGGTGGGCGAGTTCCTTGGCCAGGTGCAGCGGGTTGCGCCCCGGGATGACCACGTTGGTGCCCAGCTTCAGCCGGGTGGTGCGCGCCGAGGCGATGGCCAGGGCCAGCATCGGTTCCACCGCCGGGGTCATCGGCGTGTCCGACAGCCACACCGTGTCGAAGCGACGCTGTTCGAGGCCGTCGATGAATGCCGCGAGCTGGTCGCGGTCCGCCGGCGTGTTGGTACTGGCGACAGCCACCCGGATCTTCATGACGCACTCCCGTTGTCGTTGTCGCCGAACACCTCGATGGCCACCCGGCCGGCGTTCACCGCGTTGGGCCAGCCGGCGTAGAACGCCAGATGGGTGATCAGGCCCTTGAGCTCGTCCTCGGTGACCCCGTTGGCGAGGGCCCGCTGCATGTGTCCGCGCAGCTCGTCGGTGCGGTAGAGCGCGGTCAACGCGGCAACGGTGATCAGGCTGCGATCACGCTTGGAGAGCTCCGGGCCTTCCCAGACGTCACCGAAGAGCACCTCGTCGCGCAGTTGGCCGAACTTCGGGATGAACTCGTACACCGCAGCAGGGGTGATGTCGTCGGCCATGTCGGATCCTTCGGTCTGGGGCGCGCGCATGGTAGCCAGCACAGCCGCCGGACACCCGCCTGCGCCTGCCGGGACGTGGTGGCCGCCGTCGGGCACCGTCGGGCACCGAGGCGGTGCGCGGCTGGGGGGCTACCCTGCGGCGATGGGAACCGCCACGGCAGCCTCGTACCGTCCGGCCGAGGCCGGCCCGCCCCTCGACCGGGTCGCGCTGGGCGACCTGCTGCGTCGCGTCGCTGCTGCCGTACCGCAACGTACGGCCCTGGTCGACGGGCAACCGGACCCTGCGGCCCGGCGGCGCTGGACCTACGCCGAGATGCTCGAGCAGGCCGAGGCGGTGGGCCGGTACCTCGCGGCGCGGTTCGAGCCGGGGGAGCGGGTGGCCCTGTGGGCCTCCAACCAACCGGAGTGGGTGCTGTTCCAGTACGGTGCGGCGATGGCCGGGCTGGTGCTGGTCACCGTCAACCCGGCGTACCGTGCGGGCGAGCTGGCCTACGTGCTGGCGCAGTCGCGGTCGGTCGGCGTCTTCCACGAGCGGACCTACCGTGGGGTACGTCTGGGGTCGGTGGTCGAGGAGGTCCTGGCCGGCCTGCCCGACGTGCGCGTGGTGGTCGACCTCGCCGACTGGGACGAGGTCCTGGCCGAGGGCCGGTCGTCGTCTGGTGCGCTGCCCGAGGTCGATCCGGCGTCGCCCTGCCAGATCCAGTACACGTCGGGCACCACCGGGTTCGCCAAGGGTGCGTTGCTGCACCATCTCGGTGCGGTGAACGCGGCGCGGTACTCCGCCGAACGGGCCAACTTCGCCGAGGGCGACGCCTGGGTCAACCCGATTCCGCTGTTCCACGTCGGCGGCGGTGTGCTGACCGGGGTCGGGGCGCTGTACCGCCACGGCGTGCACGTGGTGGTGCCGGCGTTCGATCCCGGCCTGGTGCTCGAGCTGGTGGAGGCCGAGCGGGGGTCGTTGCTGCTGGCGGTGCCCACCATGCTGGTCGGCCTGCTCGACCATCCCGACCTGGCGACGCGTGACCTGTCGAGCGTGCGCACGGTGATGTCCGGTTCCACGGTCGTGCCCGCCGAGCTGGTGCGGCGCACCAAGGCTGCGTTCGACTGCGACTTCTCGATCCTGTTCGGCCAGACCGAGCTGCACGGCGTGCTCACCCAGACCCTGCCCACCGACACCGACGACGACCAGGCCACCACGATCGGTGTGGCGTTGCCCCATGTGGAGCTCGCGGTGTGCGACCCCGACAGCGGTGAGCCCGTGCCCATCGGCGAGTCGGGCGAGATCCGGGCGCGTGGCTACCAGTCGATGCTCGGCTACTTCGAGATGCCCGACGCCACCGCGGCCACGCTCGATGCCGAGGGATGGCTGCGAACCGGTGATCTCGGCTCGATGGACGAGCGGGGCTACCTGCGCATCACCGGGCGGCTGAAGGACCTGATCATCCGCGGTGGTGAGAACATCCACCCCCGCGAGATCGAGGAGCTGCTGCGGGCCCACCCGGCGGTGGCGGAGGTGGCGGTGGTCGGTGTCGCCGACCCGACCTGGGGCGAGCAGGTCGGCGCGGTGGTGCAACCCGCCGATCCCGCGGCGCCGCCATCGGTGACCGAGCTGTTCGCCCACTGCCGGGCGTCGTTGGCCCCGTTCAAGACCCCGAAGGCGTGGTTCCGGGTGGCCGAGTTCCCGCTGACCCCGTCGGGCAAGATCCAGAAGTTCGTCCTCAAGCAGTGGATCGCCGACGGCACCCTGCAACCCGAGACCGAAGGAGCGTGATGGAACCCATCGCCATCACCGGCATCGGCGTGGTGTCGCCGATCGGCACCGGCGTGGAGGCCTTCGGCCCCGCCTGCGCGGCAGGGACGGTGGGTATCGGCCCCGCCCCGTACCACGGTTCGCCCGGCGCCGAGCACGCCTGGGCCGCCCGGGTCACCGACTTCGACCCCGACCGGTGGATGGACGCCCGGGTGCGTGACGGTTCGGCCCGCTTCACCTGGTTCGCGCTCGCCGCCGCGGCGCAGGCCGTCGCCGATGCCGGTGGGATCGACCCCGATCGCACCGGCTGCGTGCACGGCACGGCCATGGCCGGCATCGACGTGCTGGCCGCCGCGCAGCACGCCCTGACCAGCGACGGTCCCGCCGCGGTGCCGCGCAGGATGAACATCGCCGCCTGGCCCAACATGGCCGGCGGGCAGATCGCGCTGCGCCACGGGCTGCACGGCCCGCTGAGCACGGTGTCCACGGCCTGCGCGAGCTCGGCGGACGCCATCGGCCTGGCGTGCTGGATGATCGAACGCGGCCGTGCCGACGCCATGTTGGCCGGGGGCAGCGACGCCGCCCTGCAGCCGCTCACCTTCCACAGCCAGGCCAACTACGGCATGCTGCGGCCGGTGACCGACCCCCGCCGGGCGTCGTTGCCCTTCGATGTGGCCCGTTGCGGCATCGTCGAGGGCGAGGGCTCCGGGATGCTGCTGCTGGAACGAGGCGAGCGGGCGCTGGCGAGGGGCGCGACCATCCATGGCTGGGTCCGGGGCTATGCGTCGGTGTCGGAGGCGTACCATCCGTCCTCACCGTCACCGGACGGCGTCTGGGAGCAGCAGGCCATGCGCCTGGCCCTTGCCGACGCCGGCATCGACCCTGCCGACGTCGATGCGGTCTACGCCCACGGTACCGCCACCCCGGTCGGTGACGCCGCCGAGATCGCAGCCCTCAATGCGGTGTTCGGCGGCCGTCCGGATCTGGTGGTCACCTCGGTGAAGGGGCATCTCGGCCACAGCGGCGGCGCAGCGAACGTGACTGCGCTCATCGCCGGACTGTGGGGTATGGCCAACGGTGTGGTGGTACCGACCGCCGGCACCACCGACGTCGACCCGGCGGCGACCTTCAGGGTACCGACCGGTACGGCACCGCTGGAACATCGGGTGCGGACCATGCTGGTGAACGGGTTCGGCTTCGGCGGCCAGGACTCGTGCCTGGTGGTGACCGCCGAGCGCTGAGCGGCACCGGAGCAGCGGGTCGATCGGGCCGGCACCGGTCGAGGCCGGTCAGATACGGCGTACGCTGGTGACCCCGCGCACCTTGGCCCGCAGCCGGGCGCAGACCACGTCGAGCACGACCAGCTCGTCGATGGCGAGCTCGAAACGTTGGCGCGACGTGCCCTCGGCGGCGGCGGTGGACGACGAGAGGATGTCGGCCCCGCTGTCGGCGATGGTCCGGGTGGTGTCGGCCAGCAGACCGGGCCGGTCGGACGCCTCGAGCTCGATGGTGACCACCACATGGCCCGGACGCTCGGCCCAGCTCACCGGCAGGTCGCTCACCACCGGTGCGTCGGGGCAGTCGGCCCGGTGCACCACGACGGCGCGTCGCCGTCGCGACAGCCGCCCGGCCAGCCGGTCGCCGTAGACCGGCCGGCAGCAGGAGGCGAGCTCCGTGGCCACCGACGCGTCGCCGTCGACGAGCACCTCGGCCCGGTCGCCACGGCGGTGCCGGCGCGACAGCTTGCGGCGCGGCGGCGGCGCGACCACGGCCGGGGCGGCCGATGCCGCGGCCTCGGGCTCGGCGGCGCGGCGTTCGCGGGCGAGGTAGGCGCGGATGTGCTGGCGGGCCTTGGCCGAGACCACCACGTCGAGCCACTGCCGGTTGGGTCCGCCCTGCCGTCCGGTGATGATCTCGACCCGGTCGCCGGTCTGCAGCTTCGCGGTGAGCGGCACCATGCGGCCGTTGACCTTGGCCCCGTGGCAGCCGTGGCCGACCTGCGAGTGGATGGCGTAGGCGAAGTCGATGGGGGTCGCCCCGGCGGGCAGCGGGACCACCTCGCCACGCGGGGTGAAGCACAGCACCTCGTCGCCGGCGAGCTCGGCACGCAGCTGCTCGAGGAAGTCCTCGGGGGATCGTTCGGCCTCGGCTGGCGACAGGTCGGCGAGTCGCTCGAGCCAGCCGATGGGGGCAGCCTGGTCGGTGCGCCCGGACTGCTTGTACCGCCAGTGCGCAGCGACACCCCACTCGGCGCGCCGGTGCATCTCGATCGAGCGGATCTGCACCTCGAGCAGCAGGCCACCCGGCCCGATCACCGTGGTGTGCAGGGCCTGGTAGGTGCTGTAGCGCGGGGTGGCGATCCAGTCCTTGAACCGCTTGGGCAACGGCGTCCACAACCGGTGCACCACCCCGACCGCCACGTAGCAGGCGGCCTCGTCGGCGACGATGACCCGTACGCCGAGGAGATCGGTGATGTCGGTGAGCTCCGCGCCCTTCAGGTCCATCTTCTCCTGCAGGCTCCACAGGCTCTTGCGGCGGCTGTGGACCTCGGCGGCGACTCCGGCAGCCTCGAGCTCCGTACGCAACCGGTCGACGACCCCGGCGAGCTCGACCCCGGTGGCGCCGACGCGGGCCCGCACGGCGGCGTCGAGCGTGGCGTGCCGTGCCGGCTGCAGCACGGCGAAGCACCGATCCTGCAGCTCGCCGGCGACACCTTCGAGGCCGAGCCGCTTGGCGAGCGGCGCGTACACCTGCATCGTCTCCCCGGCGATCCGGGCGGCCTTCTCGGCGGGCAGGGCGGCGATGGTGCGGATGTTGTGCAGCCGGTCGGCCAGCTTGACCGCGAGGACCCGCACGTCCTGGGCCATGGCCAGCAGCAGCTTTGCCAGCGATGCGGCCTGGCGGGCGTCGGCGGCGGCGAGCTTCAACCCGTCGATCTTGGTCAGGCCCTCGACCAGGGTGACGACCTCGCCGGCGAGGGCCGGGTCGTCCTCGAGCAGCGCCGCGACCTCGCCGACGGTGGCCGGCGTGTCCTCGACCACGTCGTGCAGCACCGCCGCCAGCACGGCGCACTCCTGCATCCCCCACGACGACACCAGCTCCGCCACCGCCAACGGGTGGGCGATGTAGGGCTCGCCGCTGCGCCGGCGCTGGCCGCGGTGCCATGCCGCAGCGGCGGCGGCCACCCGTTCGAGCCGGACCGGGTCGAGCGGATCGCCCCGGCGGGCGCGATGGATGGCGGCAATGCCCTCGGCGAGCGCGGCCGGCTCGGTGCGGTCAGGGTCCGAGATCGGCTCGGCCCGGAGCGATCCGGCGGCGGTGTCCACCCCTTCACGGTACCGGCTCGGTCCTGGCAGCGGCGGGCTGCCGAGGCGGGGCAGGGCTACGCTGCACCGGTGGACGGGGCGAGGCCATGAGCGCGAAGGCGGGTGGCGAGCAGCCCCATCCGTTCCTGCGCAGCGTCTCGGCCGTGGCGATCGTGGATGCCGCACTGCGGCTGCTCGGCGACCGGCCGGTGTCGGAGCTGAAGGTCGAGGAGGTGCTGTTCGCGGCCCACACCTCGACCAGCTCGCTCTACCACCACTTCGGCAACCGCCAGGGCCTGTGCACCGCGGTGGAGAAGGAACGGTTCCGTCGCCTGGCGCTGGCCGAGGACCGGGCCCGCCTCGCCGACGGCTACGAGGCGAGCACCGAGGCGGAGTTCCTGGCCTTCGTCGAGGCAAACCTGCGGCGGGCGGTGACCGACCCGGCCAACGCCGAGGTCCGCCAGCAGCGCTTCCGGGTGCTCGCAGCGGCCCTTGACGACTCCGATCTGACCGAGCGGGTGCGAATCATCCAGGGCACGATGTACCACGTGATCGCCGAGGTCATCGAGGACGCCAAACGACGCGGGCTCATCAACCCCGACGTCGACGCTGCGGCCTTCGCCGCCATGATGCACGGCTTGGCGATGGGCCGAACCGGGACCGAGGCGATCTTCCCCGACGTCGACCGCTGGCTGTCGGTGGCCGTCCCGGCACTGCTGGCCCCCTTGCGCCTGCCCCCGGCATCGGACGCCCCGGCGTGACCGTCCCGTGCCGGCCGTCCCGTGCACTGACCCGACTGCGCCGGGCCTGACGGGGCCTGTCCGACCTGCGTTGCGGCGCACGTTGGGGAAGTCGGGCCTGCTCGATCCCCTTTCGGCGGGATTTCGGTTGCTGTGGCCCGGCGGCTGTGTCTCAATCCCCGCGGCATGGGGGAATGGCGTGACGTGGACCGCGGTGTGGGGACCGGACGACGGTGGGGACTGTTGTTCGCCGCTGTCGCGGTCCTGGCTGCTTGCAGCGGGGCCGCGGACGGTTCCAGCGGCGGGTCGTCGGTGAGGCCCGCCGCCGGCGGGACGGGCTCCGGGCCGGTCGCCGCCGGGCCCGGCGAGGGCCTCTTCGTCGCCGCCGGCGAGAGCCCGTTGCGTCCCTCCGAGCCGCAGGTCGCCCGTGCCCGCCTGGTGCGGGTCGAGCTCGGCCAGCTACTGGGTCCGGAGGGACCCGCCGACCGTGGCTCGGTCACCTTCAACCTGTTTCCCGACGCAACGGTCACCGGCGTCATCGAGCACGTCGAGACCAGTGGCGACTCGGTGTCGTGGTCGGGGAGGCTCGACGGTGTCGAGCTCGGCACGTTCTCGATGGTGCACACCGCCGGGGTGTTCATGGCCCACGTCGCCAGCCCCCGCGGGGTCTACGAGGTCACCGTGGTCGACGGTGACCGCTACCGCGTGGTGCAGATCGACCAGACGAAGTTCCCGGGCGGGCGCGACTGACGGGCACCCCACCCGGGCCGCACGGCCCGTGGCCGGTGCCGCCAGAGTTCTCTACACACCAATAACCCTTGCAAGTTGAGTCACGGAGCGTGAGACATGAAGAGAACAGGTAGGAGAGCAGCCATCGCGGTGCTCGCTCTGGCACTTGCCGGAGCGGGCAGCGTCGGTGGTGCCACGGTGGCCCAGGCGCAGCAGGCGGTGGCACCGTCGGGTGCTCCGTCGCTGTTCGCCCCCGCAGCGGCGGGCGACCTCCAGCCGAGCGCCGATGCGCCGGCCCGGCCCGAGGTGATGCGCTCGCAGTACCTCAAGGTCAACACCGGCCTGCTGGTGAGCGCCTCCGGCGCCCAGGCCGACCGGCGGAGCCTGCCGGAGGTGTCGCTGAACCTCTTCGCCAACGCCAGCTTCACCGGTGTGGTCACCGACGCCCGTCAGGACCAGTGGGGTGCGACGTGGTCGGGCCCCCTCAAGGACGTGCCCAACGGCTACTTCTACCTGACCGTGGTCGACGGCGTGTTCATGGCGCACGTGGCCTCGACCCGTGGCGTCTACGAGGTCACCCAGGTCGGCGGTGACGTGTACCGGGCGGTGCAGCTCGACCAGTCCAAGTTCAAGGACCACAACGACCGCTGGGCGCCGCCGGCCGTCGGCGCTCCGGTGAAGGCCGCTCCGGCCACCGCTGCCACCAGC
>CAIXPF010000002.1 GCA_903921205.1 uncultured Acidimicrobiia bacterium
CGCACGGGTGCGGAAGATCCCGTACACCACGCCATTGCTCGTCAGCGCCGCACGTTCACCAGACAGCAACGGCGACTCGTCCGGTCCCCAGGTCGTCGTCGGCAGGTACGTGCTGCCGGCGTAGCGCATCACGTCGAGCTGGCTCGCAAGCCAGCCCGGCGGGAACGCCCGCTCCTGCACCTCGAGGCCGGCAAGCCGGACCAGACCGTCACGCAGACCCATCGCCACTCCTCGTCACCAGAAGCCACGCCCAACAGGCGGACAGCACCGCCTCGACCAACGCAGCCACACCGACACCCGGCAAACCGAACAGACACCCGCACCCGACCAGCAGCGCCACCGCCGCCCACACGACCAGCCACCACGGGCGCATCAGCCGACCATCACGAACGGGGTCGCCTGCACCGGCGCAGCCGGCGGCAGGGCGTCAACCGCCCAAGCGGCCATCGACACGGCGCACAACGGCGAGATGTCGACATCGGTGGACTGACGCGCCCAGCGCCACGCGTCACCCGTCGCCCTGCGCGCCGCCGCGCCGACCGCCACGTCGAGCTCGACCTGGCCGAGATGACGCAGCCCGTCGCCCGTCACAAGATCGAAGAACCGGCCACACGACGCCGTGAACTCGCCGCCGGTGACCAGCCGCAACACCTCGTCATCGCCCGGCCTGGCCTGGCGGCACCCGTCCTGCACGTCCGGGAGGACGCCACCAGCGGGGCCACCAGCGGACAGCAGGACATGGCGGATGTCGTGCGCTCGCAGCAGCCGCGCAACCTCCCCAGAGATCCAGCCCGTACCGCGCCGGCGGTCGACAACCTCAACGTGCGTCAGCCCATCCGCACGACGGCCACCAACAGCCAACGTCACCCACGCCCGGTCGGGCGGCATGTCCACCGCAAGGACTAGCGGACCGTCGATCGCCGAAGTCGGATCGGCCGCAGCGGCCCACCTGTCCGGCGGGAACACCGGATCGACGCGTGCGTGGGTGCGCTGGTTCAACGACGCCCGACGAAACCCAGACATGCCGTCAGTGGTCATCGTCGCCTGCTCGTACTCCCGGCGTATGGCAGCCTCGGTGACGGTGTGCCCAAGCGCCGGCATGCACGACCACCACGTCGCGGGGTCCGCCGGGTCGGCATCGTCGTCGGCAGACCACTCGAAGTACGCCACCGGGCTCGGCTTGCCCGAATCAACAGCGGCACGACCCGAATCGCACCAGCCGTGGAACCATGTCGACTCGGCGGTGCCCATCGTGGACACCAGCCACATCTGCGGCTGCTGTCGGGTCCGCATCGCCGGGAGCATCGACTGCTGCATCCGGTCATCCGCATACGCGAACGCCTCGTCGATCACCGCCAGGTCCACGACCATGCCGTGCCCCGCCGACTTCGTCCCCGCAACCAGCTGCTGAATGGAGCCGTTCTTGAACATCACCGCCTCGGCGCCGGGCTGACGCCGGTCCTTCTCGACCGTTCTCCACAGCGGCGAACGCTTCAGGACCGGGACGTGCTCGTCCTGCCACTTCTTGCGAGCGGCTAACGCGTTCTGCATCGTCCAGACGATCGACTGGTCCGCCCACTGCGTCGCTCTGTGCACCCACACGGGCAGGATCAGCGTCGTCTTGCCCTGCTGTCGTGGGATGGTCAGCACCACGGTTTCGTAGGCGAGTAGCCCGGTGTCCGGGTCCACCTCGAGCGCGACGTCGGCGACGTAACGCTGCCACGGCATCAGCGGCGTGCCGAGCGCCTCGGCGATCTCTGCCACCCTGCCGCCGTAGGTCTGGCGATCAGGGTTCCGGGGTGTCGCCCAGCGGGGCCGACAGAGACCGGAGCCAGTCGTCGGCAGGGTCAACGTCGTCCCGGTCATTGAGCAGCTCCAGCTCGGCCAGGACCGCCCGGTACTCCCGGCTGACCGCAGCGGTCGACAGCCCAGCGCCGGCGTCGAGCGCCGCCGCAAGCGTGCGAGCTAACGCTTCCCTGGCCGGCTCCCGCTCCGACAGCGAAGCGAGGAACACCTCCAGCGCCTCTAGGTTCACGCGGCCTCCCGATCATCCGAACACTCAACGTCGCCGACCCGCACCCGTCGCCGGGTCCCCCCTCAGCGGTCACGCACGAAAAAATCGACATGGAACACAGGATGTGGGGGCCTCCGGCGGGTTCAGATCGCGCGGGGTACCCCCCTCCCGGCGTCGCGGTGGCGGTCGCGATCACCACGGTCGGCTCCGTTGTGCGGGTCGGCCGGGACCCTTGGCACTGCTGCTCTTGCCGAGATTGCACCGCCGGCAGCTGGCGACAAGGTTCGCAGGATGGTCCGGCCCGTTGTGCGCACGGGGGATGCGGTGGTCAACGTGCGGGCAGCTGTCGCATCCGCTCGGCGAACAGCGGCGGCGGTGTAGTCCGGTGCCGCACCACCCGCACCGCCATCCATCACGTTCGAGCACGGCGAGACGCAGCGACCGCCATGCTGCCGTCGAGCCCCCTACCCATGCCCGGCTCAACAGTCGCATCCCCCGCTCGGCGCCGAGCTCGAGCTGGGCGAGCGACGTCGAGCGACGAGCGCCATCCCCGCCTTGGCGGCGACAGCGGCGACGACGATCAGAACGAGAGTGAGAACCACTCTCATCAGCGTAGTGCGACGGGCGGCGGTGGTTATGCG
>CAIXPF010000003.1 GCA_903921205.1 uncultured Acidimicrobiia bacterium
AGGGGGAGCTGCTGGCCGACATCGCCGGCCGGCTCGGGGTTGCGCTCGTCGACGGGATCGACGACGCCCTCGACGGCGGCACGGTGCCGGCCGGGGCGCACGTGGCGATCACGACCGGCGACCGTGACCGCCACATCGCGCTCGTCGGCGCCGCCGGCCGCCGGGGGCTTCTGCCGGCCACCTTGGTGCACGCCGACACGACGATCGGACCGTGGGTCACCCTCGGGGCAGGCGCGATCGTGGCGCCGGGCGTGCGGATCACCGGGAACGTGCGGATCGGGTCGTACTGCCAGCTGCACACCGGGGCGGTGGTCAGCCACGACGACGTCCTCGGCGACTTCGTGACCCTCAGCCCGTCGTCGACGTTGTGCGGAGGGGTGACCGTGGGATCGCGTTCGACGATCTTCGCCGGGGCCACGGTGCTGCCGGGGGTCACGATCGGGTCCGACGTGGTGGTCGGTGCCGGAGCGCTGGTCAACCGCGACGTACCGGACGGTGCGACCGTGGCCGGCGTTCCTGCCCGTCCGCTCAGCCCGCGGCCGCAGTAGCACCCGATCACCTGTCGTGGCACGACGAGGTCATGCCGGTAGACCGCGGAGTCGTTGCGTTGATCACGAACTCGGTCAGCCGTGCCCGCTACCAGGCCCGCACCGCGGCGACCGAACATCGACAAGCCGCCTGACACCCGCCAGTCCCGCTGGATGAGCCGGCGGCCCCCGAGGCCGGCGGCTCTGGCGCGTCCCGAACCTGGCCCGGCGGTCCCGGCGGCCGGTTCCGAGCCCCGATCACGGCTCCGGTAGGCTCTGGCACCACAAGGCAGCGCCGCCGAGCCGTCGTTCCCGGGTTAGCGACCGGGTTCGCGACCACCTTCGCGACATGCCCCCGCCCTCATAGCTCAGGGGATAGAGCAGCGGTTTCCTAAACCGTGTGTCGCAGGTTCGAATCCTGCTGAGGGCGCCGAACCGGCGTCAGGCCGGGCGATACGAACGTCCGGGCTCAGCCCCGGGCGGAAGGGCCGGCGGCGCCGTTCATCTGCCTCGCCTGCTCGGCGAAGCGGTGCCGTTGCTCGGTCATGAACTCGACGAAGCCGGCGTAGCTGAGCGGCCTGGAGATCCAGTAGCCCTGGACCACGTCACAGCCGAGGCTGCTCAGGCGGCGGGCGATCTCCTCGCTCTCGACCCCCTCGGCCACCACCCGCAGTCCGAGGCTGTGGGCCAGGGCGATGGTCGATTGCACGATCACCTCGTCGTGCTCCTCGGCGAGGATCTCGCTCACGAAGCTGCGGTCGATCTTCATCTCCCGTACCGGCAGCGACCGCAGGTAGCTCAGCGAGGAGTAGCCGGTTCCGAAGTCGTCCACCGACAATCCGATCCCGAGCGCGTCGAGCCGTTCGAGCGTTCGCAGCGAGCGGGTCGCATCGGTCATCACCGACGACTCGGTGATCTCGAGCACGAGGTATCGGGCGTCGATCTGGTGCCGTTCGAGCAGACGGGCGATCCGGTCGGGCAGCAGGTCGTCGGTGAGGTTGTGGATCGACACGTTCACCGCGATCGAGATCCGCCAGCCCCGCTTGTGCCAGTCCGCGACGGTGACGAACGCCTCCTCCAGCACCGCGGCGGTCAGGGCGTCGATCATGCCGGTTCGTTCGGCCAGCGGGATGAACGCATCGGGCAGCACGAACCCCCGGGTGGGGTGGTTCCAGCGGACCAGGGCCTCGGCCCCGGTGATCGCACCGGTGGCCAGGTCGAGCTTCGGCTGGTAGTACAGCTCGAGCTGACTGGCCTCGATCCCGTGTCGCAACTCGCCCAGCAACGCCAGTCGCTCGAGTGCGTCCCGGTCGCTCGTGGGTCGGTAGAGCCCCCATCGGTCATGGTCGCTGACGGCCTGGCGGCGGGCGATGTCGGCCCGTCGCAGCAGGGTCGGCACGTCGTCGCCGTGATCGGGGAACAACGCCACGCCGATCTGGGCGTCGAGCGACAGCGTCAGCTCGTCGAAGGCATACGGTCGGTTCAACAGCTCGCTGCACCGGTCGGCCAACGTGTACAACGCCTGGCGGTCCGTTCGGGAGGCAATGATCGCCAGCTCACTGGCGCTGATACGGGCCAGGGTGTCCTCGGCATGCAGCAACGTGCCGAGACGGGTGCAGGCGAGCTGGACCAGCGCATCGCCCGCGTCGTGGCCGAGGGTCTCGGTGAGCTCACCGAATCGTTCGAAGCCGATGGTGAACGCTGCGATCACCTGGTTCGGCGCGGCGTCGCGCAGCGACTGGGTGCCGAGCCGTTCGAGCATCGCCCGGTTCGGGCGGCCGGTCAGGCGGTCCCGGGTGGCGTCCCGCTCGAGGTGCTCGTGCAGGAACGACCGGCGCAGGGTGACCCCGAGCTGGTCGGCCAGCGCTGCCAGCCGGCGGATCTCCGCAGCGTCGAACCGGTCGGCGACCCCGACCCGGTCGGCGATCGCCAGTGCCCCGATCAGGCCCTGTTCGTCGGCCACGGCGACGACGACGAGCTCGCGCAGGCCGAGCTGGCCGAGGGTCATGCCCAGCACGGTCTCGTCGGTGCGGCTCACCCGGATGCACGGCCCGAGCGACAGCTGGTAGGCCCACGCCGCAGGGGTGTCGGGCAGGACGGCGTCGAGACGGGGGTCGCCGCGGCGCAGCCGCTCGTCGCCGGTCTCGGGATCGAAGACCACCATGCGGCTGCAGGCCGCCCGCACCAGGCGCTCGACCTCGGTCGTCGCTGCGGCGGCGATGTCGGTGATGTCGAGCGAGCGGCCCACCAGCCTGGCGAAGCTGTGCATCTCCTCGAGGTCCCGATTGTGCTGGTCGGCGATGCCGGCCAGCCGGGCCACGAACCAGATCGCCCCCAGCGGCACCAGCGCCAGGGGGAGCAACCACAGGCTGATCAACGTCGGGGACACGGTCATGGCCGCGAGACAGGCCAGCAGGAAGGCCAAGCGAGGGCCCTCGACGATCTCCTGGCGGATGTTGGCCCACAGACCGCCCTCGTAGCAGGACACCGCGACCGACACCGCGATGCCGGACAGGAACGACGCCAGGGTCAGCGCCGGCAGCAGCGCCAGCAACAGCACTGCGTCGTGAGGATCGTTGCTCCAGGTGGTGATGGCCTCGAAGACCGCCGCCACCACCAGGGTGTCGAAGGTCAGGTTCGCGGCGTTGAACAGCAACTTCGACCCAGAGGGCCGTCCGGCGATCAGCAGAGCCGTCAAGGTGCCCAGCAGCCGGGTCCCGACCAGCACCCCGACGGGCATGCCGAGCAGCCCGAAGGCCAGCGCCACCTCGGCCAGCGAGATGGTGATCGCCTCCCGCCGGAACTCGACGTGGAACACGTACAGCTCGGCCAACAGGAAGGCGACCCCGAGCAGCGCCCCAACGCCCACCGGAACGGCCCGCAGCGGCTCCGGCGACACGACCGTGAGCAGCGCGGCCGCCAATACTGCCTGCAGCGCGGTCAACAACCCGACGAGCAGGCCTGGCGGGAGACGCCGGCCTTCACCGGCGGGCACCGCGGGATCGGCGGGAACGACGTCGCTCACCTGGTGCCGCTCCCGGACGCGCCCGCACCCCGGCGGTATCCGGTCGGCCGACCGGATACGGGAGGGGGTACGGGCAGGAAACGCATCATGCCCTGTGCGTGTCGACGCGCAGCCCCGTGCGCTTGAGTCGCCAGGCTGCTCCAGGGGTGAATGCCCCCCGATGGGGGAGGTGGGCCCGGAACGCCGATCGGCCGGTGCCGGGCGAGTGGTCGCCCGGCACCGGCCGATCGTCGGTGTCGTGGGGTGTCAGTGAGGGGTTCGGCCGTGGGGCCGGCACCCGTGGGGGTGCTGCCCGACCGGCCGGTGACGGGTGGTCAGGACCAGGACCCGACCCGCCAGGCGCCGCCCAGCCACTCGTACTCACGCCAGGTCTTGCCCTCCCAGGTGGCCTCCCGCCAGGTCTTGCCCTCCCAGGTGGCCTCCCGCCAGGTCTTGCCGTCCCACACCAAGGTGGTGGTGGGGGTGGTCGTGGTGGTGACCGACTGGGTGCTGCCCCAGCCGCCGATGCCGTCGGCCTTGGGGTTCCAGGTGATGCCGGGCCAGGTGTCGCCGGACCACACCACGCCCTTCCACGCTGCGTTGGGCCAGGTGTCGCCACGCCACTGGTGGGTGCCGACGGCTCCGTCCTGCCAGTACGGTGCGATCGCCCCCGACCGCCACGGTGCGCCGATGGCGGTCACCTCGCCGGTGAGCTCCATACCGTTGAGAATGATGTGCGACGAGCCGCGGGAGGACTCCAGCGAGCCGGTTCCGGTCGAGGCCGTCCACGACTGGCGGGTGCCCACGGCCGGCAGCGGGGCGGCGATGGCCTTGTCGACCTGGATCACGCCCTGGCCGGCGAACGCCTGCTGGTGGCCGTCCTTGTAGGGGATGGCCGAGCTGCGAAGCAGGTACTTGACGTCGTCGGGGGTCAGCTCGGGACGAGCCGACAGCATCAGCGCCACGGCACCGGAGACCACGGCGGCGGACTGCGACGAGCCCGATCCCTTGAACAGGTACCCGTCGACATACCCTTCGGGATGTTCGAGGTCGATACGGCTCCCGGGAGCGCGGAGGCTCTCGATGGACACGCCGGGGGCCGCCAAGTCGGGGTTACGGGTACCGTCACCGGAGCTCGACCACTTGGGGATGGTCCACGAGTCGCCCTTGGGCTCGGCGCCCGCAACGGCGATGACGAAGGGATCGGTGGCCGGGTTGGCCATACGGCGGGCGCCCTTGCCGTCGTTGCCGGCGGCGGTCACCACGACGATGCCGGCCTTCCAGGCCCGCTCGACCGCATGGGCGACCGGGTCGATCTGGTAGTTCTGATTCGAGTCGGTGCCGTAGCTGAGGTTGAGCACCCGGATGTTCTGCTCGGCCCGGTGGTCGATGGCCCAGTCGATCGCAGCGATGACGTGGGACACGTCGACCATGCCGGTGTTGTCGGCGGTCTTGAGGGAGATCAGCCCGGCATCGGGTGCGATCCCCAGGAACTTGGTCGGGTCCGGCGTGACCGCGGCGGGGTCGGCCCCCTCGTCGCGGCCGGCGATGATGCCGGCGATGTGCGTCCCGTGCCCATAGGTGTCGAGATAGCGGGCGTCGTTGATCGCTGCCTCGGCCGAGAGGTCGACCGCGGCCACGACCTTGTCAGGACCGCCGAGGGCGTGCACGACAGCCACCCCGGTGTCCACCACGGCGACGTTGACGCCCTCGCCGGTGTGCCCGGCCCGCCACACCTTGCGGGCGCCGATCTGGTCGGCCACCGAGGCCATCGACCCGAAGTGCTGGGAGTAGGTCTGGGTCTTCGCCGTCTTGGCCGGTTTGACCTTGGGGGCCGCCGACGCGACCACCGCCGGCACCAGGATCGCCAGCGTGGCGGTGGCGACGGCGACACCGATCGCGGTTCGCCGCTTCGACCACCGCCGGCCGCCGTGCCGGACTCCGAACTCGTTGCTCATGAACTCCGCTCCCCTTGCCGACAACCGGCCACCCGAGAGTGCGTACCCCCCTCCGTACCCGCCGTCCAGAGCGCCGGTCGGATTGCCCTACCTTGAGGTAGGACTCCGGTCACCTGTACGGCGCCGCCGATCCGGGGAGGGTGCAAACGTAGGTATCCGGCCCGGAACGTCCGGAACGCACGAGGGGTGCGGGGTCGAGGGCGAGCGGAGTTCGGGCCGGGCCGGCGGGCGGCACGCCGCCGGCCCGGCACCGATCTCAGGTGGTGTACGCCGTCTCGGCGTGCTGGCTGACGTCGAGGCCGACGTCCTCGGACTCCTCGTCGACCCGCAGGCCGATGGTCAGATCGACGCCCTTGGCGATCACGAAGCTCACCACCGCGCTGAACACCAAGGTGGCGACCACGGCGATGGTCTGGTTCACCAGCAACGTGGTGCCGCCGCCGAAGAACACCCCGTCGGCCCCGAACCCGGTGGCCGACTTGTCGGCGAAGAAGCCCAGCAGCAGCGAACCGACGATCCCGCCGACGAGGTGCACGGCGATCACGTCGAGGCTGTCGTCGAGCTTCAGCGCCTTCTTGATGCCGATGGCGAAGAAGCAGATGACCCCGGCCAGGGCCCCGATGATGATGGGCGACATGCCGCCCACGAAGCCGGCGCACGGCGTGATGGCGACCAGGCCGGCCACCGCCCCCGATGCCGCTCCCAGCGTGGTGGCGTGGCCGCCGGCGAGACGTTCGACCGCGAGCCAGCCGAGCATCGCCGCCGACGCCGCCAGCCCGGTGTTCACCAGCGCCGCTGCGGCCTGGCCGTTGGCGGCGAGGGCGGAGCCGGCGTTGAAGCCGAACCAGCCGAACCACAGGATGCCGGTGCCGATCAGGGTGAGGGGCAGGCTGTGGGGCAGCATCGGATGGTGCGGGTGACCCCGGCGGGCCCCGATCAGTGCCACCACCACGAGCGCCGCGATGCCGGCGTTGATGTGGATGGCGGTGCCGCCGGCGAAGTCCAACGCCCCCCGCTTGAACAGCCAGCCGGTGGGCGAGAACACCCAATGGGCGACCGGCGAGTACACCAGGAGCGACCACAGGGCGATGAACACGGCGTAGCCGCTGAACTTGAGCCGGTCGGCGGTGGCGCCGGTGATCAGCGCCGGCGTGATGATGGCGAACATCATCTGGAAGGCGAAGAACGCCACCGGCGGCACGGTGAGGAACTCGAGGCCCGGCAACTTGTTGACCAGGCCGCCGTCGGCGTCGAGCACGTGGATGTTCCGCATGAACGCGAAGTCGACGTTGCCGACGAACCCACCGCCGTCGCCGAAGGCCAGCGAGAAGCCGGCCACCGCCCACAGCACCCCGATGAGTCCCATGGCGAAGAAGTTCTGCATCAGCATGCCGAGCACGTTCTTGGCCCGCACCATGCCGCCGTAGAACAGGGCCAGGCCGGGGGTCATGAACAGCACGAGCGCTGCGGCCATCAGCACCCAGGCGGTATCGCCCGCATTGATCTCCATCGGTGTCCTCTCGGTGTGTCGGTGGGCACAGTTGCCAGTCGGCGGATACAGACTCGATCCAGATGGTTTCGGGCATGTTTCGTGGGCAAGGCGCGAAGATGAATACCGTCACGACTGCTCGGCCCGGGGCCGTGGTCCTTAGTGTTGTGCTGTGGTCCAGTCCCTTCGCTGCGGCAGCCGAACCTTCGAGCTGGGTCGGGCCACCTACGTCATGGGCATCGTGAACGTGACCCCCGATTCATTCTCCGACGGTGGCCGGTTCTTCAGCGCCGTCAGCGCCTACGACCAGGCGATGCGGTTGCTCGAGGACGGTGCGGACCTGGTGGACCTCGGTGCGGAGTCCACCCGTCCGGGTGCGGTGCCGGTACCGGCGGACGAGGAGCTGCGACGGTTGATACCGGTCATCGAGCGGTTGGTCGCGGCCGGGGTCGACTGGCTCTCGGTGGACACGTCCAAGGCGAGCGTGGCAGCTGCGGCCCTCGAGGCCGGTGCGGCGTGGATCAACGATGTCAGTGGCCTGGCCGATCCCGACCTGGCCGGGGTGGCGGCGCGCGCCGATGCGTTGGTGGTGATGCACGCCCGGCCGATGTCGGCCGGGCAGCTGGAGGACGACGTCAGCTACCGCGAGGTGGTCGACGACGTGGCCGACCATCTTGCCGGGTTGTGCGCACGGGCCGAGGCCGCCGGCGTACGGCCCGATCGTCTGGTGATCGATCCCGGTATCGGCTTCGGCAAGACGGTGCGGGACAACCTGCGTCTGCTCGAGGGGGCCGGGGAGCTGCGCCGGCTGGGACGTCCGGTGCTCGTCGGCCCGTCGAGGAAGCGGTTCGTCGGGGTGCTGGCGGGCGTCGACCCCGGGGACGTAGCGGGCCGCGACCAGGCCACCGTCGGGGCCTGCTGCCTGGCGGCGCTACGCGGGGCAGACCTGGTGCGGGTGCACGAGGTGCCTGCCGTCCGCCGGGCCCTGGCCGTCGTCGACGCCGCCGTCCGACCGTCCTGATCGACCCGATCGCGCCACGTTGCGTGGTCGTTCGCCCGATTCGACGGTGCCCTCCCCGATTTCCGTTGCGGCGAATCGACGTCGATTCGCCGCAACGAACATGCAGGTAGACCTGCCGAAAGTCGCCATCGGAGCGTCGAAAGCGGGGTCGGGTCGAATCGGCGAATGTCGGGGCCCGGCGAATCGGCAAGACCACTGAATGTGGCCGTGAGCTCGACGTTCGATCAGGTCCGATGTCCGGGAGCCGGGCTCGCGCCAGGCTCACCCCGGGCCACTCGATGGGCTGGGCCGAGCCGCCACCGCGGGCGACGGTCGGTCACGGTGCGACGGCGCCGGCCTGCTGGTCCGTGTACTGGGCGTAGTTCCGGTTGCGGAACCAACGCTGGTAGTCGCCGAAGGTGATGGGCTCGTGCAACGGCGGGTGCTCGGCGTCGACGCAGGTCGGCAGCGCCTCGATGAGGGCGTCGTCACGGGCCCCGAAGAAGAACGGCATGGCATAGCGGTCGGTGCCGGACTGGTTCATCACCCGGTGTGCGGTCGACAGGTACCGGTCGTTGGTCCAACGCCGCAGGATGTCCCCGGAGTTCACCAGGAACGAGTTCGGCAGCGGCGGCGGCTCGATCCACTCATGGCCCTCCGGGCGGATCCACAACCCGGGGACGTCGTTGGCCGGCAGCAGGGTCATCACCGTCGAGTCGGTGTGCGGCGCCAGGCCCCACTGCTCGTCCTCGTGGTCGACGACGGGATAGTGCGACAGGCGCAGCGTCACGCTCGGCTCGTCGAAGAACGGGGCGAAGTAGTCCTCCGCGAGGCCCAGGCTGCGGGCGTACAACGGCAGCAGTCGCTGCGACAGGCTGCTCATGGCATCGATGTACGCCTCGACGGTCGCCTCGAACCCGTCGAGCGCGGGCCATTGGTTCCCGTGCCGGTAGCCGCCACGATGGGCGAAGAACGCTGCGTTGAGGTTGGGTTTGCGCACCGCACCGGCGATGGCCGAGGCGTAGGACGTGCCACCGCCGAGGTGGAGGTACCCACCCCGTTCGTTGCTCATCAGGATCGCTTCCTTGGCGGCTTCGTCGAGCGCGTGCAACCGCCGGGCCTGCTGATACACCGCCTCCACCATCGACCAGGGCACGTCGTGCCCGACGATGAAGAAGAACCCGATCTCCTCCAGTGCGCTGCGCAACTGGGCCGCGGTCCGCTCGGCCGCCCCGGCCTCCCCACGGAGATACGGGCCGATGTCGAGCACCGGCACCACCGCCGTCGGTCCGCCCGATCGCTGATCGTCAGCCGCCATTCGTCCCCCTCGTCGCTCTCCCCGGGGTGAATCCTCCCACAATCGCCAGCGCCGCAGCCGCGCCGCAATGGGACCATCAACGCACCACAGACGGTCGTTTTCGGGCGTTCCGGCGAGAATGCGGTTCAGCCCGAGGGGCCACCGGTCGAATGCACCTGCACTATGGCCGCCGGTGCTGCTCGTCTGTTGTCCGCCGCGAGGGGTCTGCCTCGCAGCGCGGTCGGCCGGGCCCGGCTGATCTGGACAGCGGCCGTTGCCGCAACGCTGGTGGCCCTGGTGTGGCCGTCGGGGTCGGTGGCCGCCGGATGCGTGGGGTACCTGCTGGGGGCACTCGCCGTGGGCCGTGCGTGCCGGGGCTTCGGAGTCGGCCGGCGATCGGCCTGGGCGGCGGTCGCGGCGATCCTGCTGGCCGACACTGCGGCGCTGGCGCTGCGCGGGGTCGTCCCGTTGGCCGTCGAGTTCGGGGTCGTCTCGACGGTGCTGACCCTGGTGGCGCTGCGGAACCTCGTCGGCTGCCGTGCGTTCGACCTCGGGGCGTTGACCGACGCCGTCATCGGGTTGCTGGCCCTGTCGGCGTTCGCCATCGACCGCATCATCGCCCCGATGCTGGTCGACGGGATCGATCGCATCGAGGCCGTCGTGCTGGTCGGTGTGGGGCTCGAGTTCGTGGTGCTTGCGGTGCTCGGCTACGTGCTGTTCAGCTCCGGTGCCCTGCGCGTGGTGGCGATCCGCCTGTTCGTCGCCGGCGCAGCGCTCGGCGCCGGCCTGCACCTGGGGTGGGTGGCGTCCGGCCACCGCCTTGCCTCGGTCGCGCCGGTCGCCATCGCCGCCCAGCTCGCCGCAGCGTTGGTGATGGCGGCAGGGGCGCTGCACCCGTCGATGACCCGCGCCGGTGGCGATCTGCCCTCGACCCGGAAGCTGACCGAGCTGCGGGTGACGGTGCTCGGCCTGTGCGCCGCGGTGCCGTGGATCCTGGTGGCCGTCGGCAGCGTCGGCGACCGGGAGAACGACTGGCCGGTCGGCGTGTGCGGCATGGCCCTCGTCGCCCTGCTGGCCGTCCGCCTCAACCGGGAACTCGCGGGGCGTTCCGAGGACCAGCGTCGCGAGGCGTCGCTGCGATCCGGTCTGACCGGGCTGCTCGTCGCCACCGATCAGGCCACGATCGAGCTGGCCACGGTGCTCGCCGTTCGGAACCTGGTGGGCGACCGCGCTGCGACCGTGCGGGTCCTCATGACCGTTCCCGAGCCGGAGGACCTGCCCGTGTGCTCGGAACCGGTGCAGCTGTTCGGCCCCGACGGTGACGGGTGGCCCGCAGCCCTGGCGGCGATCGTGGCGCACAGCACCGAACGACCGTGGCTGGTCTGCTCGCCGATCCCGTCCGCTCGTGGCTCGGGAGGCCTGCTGATCGTGGCGACCGCCACCAAGCCGTCTCCGGCGCTGCTCGGCGCCTTCCCGACGCTCACCGGCCAGCTGGGCCTCGCCCAGGACCGCGCCGTCATGTCCGAGTCCATGCACCGTCGCCACGCCGACCATCGCCTGGCGGCGCTGGTGCAGAACGCATTCGACGTGATCACCATCCTCGATGCCGGGCTGACCGTGCAGTTCCAGAGCCCGTCGATCACCTCGGTGCTGGGTCACGATCCGACCGCCGTCGTACACGGCCCCTTCGGCGGACTGCTCGACCCCGCCGAGGCGGCGGGGATCGAGGCACAGTTGCGCCAGCTCACCAAGGCGTCGGCGCGTTCGAGCATGCGCATCGAGTGCCGTCTGCGCCACCGCGACGGGAGCTGGCTCGACACCGAGATCACCGCCACCAACCTCCTCGCCGACGCCGACGTCCGCGGCCTCGTGCTCAACATCCGCGACGTGAGCGAGCGGCGGGCGCTCGAAGCGCAGCTGACGCTGCAGGCGTTCCACGACCCGCTCACCGGCCTGGCCAACAGGGCGTTGCTGTCGGACCGGGTGGAGCACGCCCTGCAGGGAACGGCACGAGGTGGGCCGGAGCCCGCGGTGATGTTCATCGACCTCGACAACTTCAAGATGGTCAACGACAGCCTCGGCCACCAGTCCGGCGACCGGCTGCTGATCGAGATCGCCCACCGGCTCGAGAACTGTCTGCGGCCGGGCGACACCGCAGCCCGGATGGGCGGCGACGAGTTCGCCGTGCTGCTCGCCGACGCCGGACGGGCCGACGGCTCGGTGCTGCGCGAGGTGGGCGATCGGGTGCTCGAGGCGATCGCCGAACCGATGCTGCTCGAAGGCGTCGAGATCTCGCCGAGGGCCAGCATCGGCATCGCCTCGGTCAGGGTCGGCAGCGAATCGCAGATCGCAGCAGCGGCCGACCTCGTACGCAATGCCGACCTCGCGATGTACGTCGCCAAGGGTGATGGCGGCGGTGTGGCCCTGTACGACTCGTCGATGCACGACAACGTGCGACGCCGGCTCGACCTGCAGGCCGAGCTGGTCCGGGCGTTGGAGCGCCAGGAGTTCGAGGTGCATTTCCAGCCGCTCGTGGCCCTCGAGGAATCGGGTGTGGCTCTCGATCCCGGCGCGCTGTTCGCCCGGCCCGCCGTCATGGGCGTCGAGGCACTCGTGCGCTGGAAGCATCCGCAGCGCGGCCTGGTCGGCCCGGTGGAGTTCATCCCGCTCGTCGAGGAGACCGGTCAGATCGTCGAGCTCGGGCGCTGGGTGATGCTCGAGGCCTGCCGCACGGTCGCGGGCTGGGCCCGTGACGGCATCACCGACAAGGTGTCGCTCACCGTCAACGTGTCGGGCCGGCAGCTGCAGGAACCGACCCTGATCGACGATGTGGCCTGGGCCATCCACAGCACGGGCATCGACCCGTCGTGGCTGTGCATCGAGGTGACCGAGAGCGTGGTCATGCAGGACAGCGCGGCGGGTGTCGAATGGTTGCAGGCGCTCAAGCAGCTCGGGGTCCGCATCGCCATCGACGACTTCGGGACCGGCTATTCGTCGCTGGCCTATCTGCAGATGTTCCCCATCGACGTGATGAAGGTCGACCGGTCCTTCGTGATCGGCCTGGGCAAGGACCCCAAGGCCACCGAGCTGGTCCGTGCGGTCATCAACCTGTCCCATTCCCTGGGCATGATCACGCTGGCCGAGGGCATCGAGACCATGGAACAGCTCACCGAGCTGCAGACCCTCGGGTGCCGTCTCGGCCAGGGCTACGGCTTCGCCCGCCCGATGTCGAACGCCGCGCTGATGGCTGCCCTGGCGGACGGGACGCTCACCATGGCCAGCCCCGGGCCGGTCCAGGCGTTGCGTCAGGCCCCGGTGTCCCTGGCCCCTGATCAGGGCCGCTGACGCGCTCAGGGCGCGCGGACGCGATCAGGGCGCGTGGACGCGATCAGCCCACGCCGGGGTTGATCGGTTCGTCACCGATCACCGCCGCGGCGTGCAGCTCCTCGAGCTGGGTCTCGTCGTAACCGAGCAACGTCCGCAGCACCGACCTGGTGTGCTCGCCGAACAGCGGTGCCGGCCGGTCCAGTCGCCTGCCGGACTGTACGGAGCGCCAGGCCACACCGGGCTGCTTCCAGTCGGCGGGCATGCGCGGGTGCTCGAGCTCGACCCAGAACCCCCGGGAACGCAGGTGCGGATCGTCGTGGATGGCCACGGTGTCGAGCACCCGGCTCGATGCGATGCCGTGGTCGCGCAGCACCGCCACCGCCTCGGTCGCATCGAGCGGCGCACACCACGTGGCAATGGCATCGTCGAGCTCGTCGTGGCGGGCGAGCCGTTCGGTGAGGCTCAGCGCCGACCATTCCGGCCGCTCCAGCAGCCCCGCGAGCGCCGACCACATGGTGTCGTCGAGCACCGACACGGCGATCCACTGCTCGTCGAACGGGCGGGCGGGCAGCAGGTTGTACCCCGCGGTACGGTCTGGCCTGGCCTCATCCGCGCAGCGGTAGCAGCCCCGCGGGGCGGCCGTGCCCTGTGGGTGACGGTTCCCGTGGTGGACCACCTCGGGGTCGCGCGCCGCGGCGACGAAGGCGGAACCGGCCAGTGTGGCGGCCACCTCGCGTTGCGCCAGATCCACCACCATGCCCGTACCGGTCCGGCGGCGTTGCAGCAACCCGAGGACCACGGCCCCCGCCGCCGCCACACCGGCCACCGGATCGCCGTAGGAGACCCCGCACTTGTACGGGACGTCCTCGCCGTCGTACCCGGTGAGCGAGGTCAGGCCCGACATCTGCTCGATGACCGGCCCGAAGCCCACCAGGCCACGGTCGGGGCCGGTCTTGCCGAACCCGGCCATCGACACGATGACCAGCTGCGGGTTGGCGGCCTGCAGGACCTCGTAGCCGAGGTCGAGCTTGTCGAGCACGTCGGCCCGGTAGTTCTCCACCAGCACGTCGCAGTGCGCCAGCAGCTCGAGGAAGACCTGCCGGCCGCGTGCCTGGGCGAGGTCGAGGGTGACCGACTGCTTCGCCCGGTTGTAGGTGTTGAAGTAGTAGCTCGAGTTCCACGGGTCGGACTTGCCGGGCTGGGGGATGAGCGTGCGGATGTTGTCCCACGCCGACGGCGACTCGATCTTGAGGACCTCCGCGCCCTGCTCGCCGAGCAGCTTGGTGGCGAAGGGCCCCGCCCACATCATCGACAGGTCGGCGACCCGCAGACCTTCGAACGGCAACGGCTTCATCGGGACTCCCAACGTTCGGCCACCGCGGCTGCTGTCGCCGGCTCCGCCTCGGTGACGGTCCCGCCTCCGCTCCAGTCGAACGCCACGAAGGGCCGGCCCGGAACGTGCACCAGGTGGCCGTCGGCGGTGGTGACCAGATCGAAGAACCCTCGCTCGTGCAGGGCAGGTCCGGCGATCAGCTCTGCCGGGGTGCGGACCTTGCCGAAGGGGATGCGATGCTCCGCCCCGAGCCGGATCAGCTCGTCACCGGTCCGGTCGACCATGAACGACAGTACGTACGCCGACAGTTCCTCGTCGTGGGCCGGTCGTTGCAACGGGTCACGGAAGCGTTCCTCCTGCAGGACCGGGTCGCCGATCAAGGCGAACAGGGCCGGGACCTGGCGTTCGAGGCAGAACACCCCGGCGTAACCGTCGGCGCAGGGGTACACCGCCCACACCGCCCGGTGGTAGTTGCCGAAGCGCAGCGCGGCCGGTTCGCCGTGGGCCGCTGCGGGGCCGTACAGCTCGAGGGCCCCGGCGAGGCACTCCTGCAACGACAGGTCGATCCAGTCGCCTTCGCCGTGCACGACGGTGCCGTAGTAGCCCGCCAGCAGCGCCGAGAACGCGTGCAACCCGGCGAAGTACATGGCCTGGGACCCACCGGTCACCAACGGGGTCGACGCCGGGTCGCCGGTGAGCGACATGGTGCCTCCGGCGGCGAAGGCGATCAGGTCGTCGGCCGGCTGTTGGCGATCGGGGCCCGTCTGGCCGAACGGGGCGATGGTGACCGCCACCAACGCCGGGTTGGCCTGCCGCCACGCAGCGACGTCGAAACGGCCCGGGGTGCCGTCGAGTACCACCACATCGGCCACCCCGACGAGGCGGGCCAGCTCGCCGGCCGGGTCCGCCCCGAGCAGGATGCGGCGTTTGCCGGGCAGCAGGTAGGTGGACTCGTCGTCGCTCAGCGTCCAGCCCGGGCTGCCGTGTCCCTCGGCCCGCACCACCTCGGCGCCGTACCCGGCGAGCAGGTGGGTGCAGTAGGCCGCCGGTGAGCCACCGGCCACCTCCACCACCTTCATTCCCAGCAACGGTTGGTCCACGGTGCCGCACACTACTCCTGCGACGCTCCGAGCAACCCGGGCCGAATCGGTTCCCTCCGTGCCAGGACGGACTCCGATCAGCCTGCCGCCACGGGCACGCGATCGGGTCGATCCGTGGCGTCACCAGACCGATGCGGAGTGCAGGTGCAGACCAAACGGTATGTCTACGGAACGACGGCTTCTGGGGCCCGGCCGGGTCGGGTTCGGTCGGGCGGGTCGTCGGTGACCCGTTGGCGCAGGGGCCGGCCTTAGCATGGGCGGCCATGGCCCACCGACCGTTGCTGCTGCTGACCAACGACGACGGCATCGATTCGGTCGGGCTTCATGTGCTGGCGCGGGCCATGCGCCGGCACGGGGACGTGCTGATCGTGGCCCCCGACGCCGAGTACTCCGGCGCAGGCGCGGCACTCGGGGCCCTGCACCTGATCCGGCCGGAGGTGCACGGGGTCGTCGTCGAGGGGATCGAGCGGGCGTACTCGGTCAGCGGGCCGCCGGCGCTGTGCACGTTGTTCGCTGCGCTCGGGGCGTTCGGGCGGGTCCCCGACCTCGTGGTGGCCGGCATCAACCCGGGTGCCAACGTGGGTCGGGCCGTCTATCACTCGGGCACGGTCGGCGCGGCCCTCACCGCTCGGGGTCGGTTCATCAACGGCGTGGCCGTCAGCCAGGAGGTGGCCGAAGTCGCCGTCGACGGCCAAGGGGCGGAGGCCGGGCTGGCTGGTCAGCTCTGGGACTCGGCTGCGGCGGTGGCCGACGTCGTGGTCGGGGAGTTGCTCCGCGGCGGGCTCCCCGCCGATCCGGTGGTGGTCAACCTCAACGTCCCGAACCGTCCGGTGGCGGAGATGACCGGGTGGCAGCTGAGCACCGTCGCCACCCAACCGCCGCGGACGATGGCATCGGCCCGGCTCGAGCCCAAGGCCGGTCATGACGGGGCCTTCCACGTGGAGATGTCCTGGGGCGATCCGGTTGCCATGCCCGACCACACCGACTCCGGGGCGATCGAGGCCGGCAAGGTCTCGGTGAGTTTCCTCAGCAGGCTCGATCACGTCGATCTCACCCCACAACACGGCGTCGAGCTGAACCTCGACGGGCTCTTCGGCTAGCTCGGGCCCGTCGCCGGCGACCGACCTCGCCTCCGGAGGCCGCCGGGCCGGTAGCCGGCGACCGTCGTCAGCCGTGCGACTCGGGTTCCGCGCCTCGGGGGAGCACGACCACCGGGCAGTGGGCGTGGTGGGTGACCTGCTGGCTGACCGATCCGAGCAACAGGCCGGCGAAACCTCCGCGGCCTCGGCTGCCCACGACGATCAGCTCGGCGTCGGCCGCGGCGTCGAGCAGGGCGGTACCCGCAGGGCCCTCGACGACGCGCACCTCGACGGGCACGGTCGGCTCGATGCCGCCGGTCACCCGCGCCATCGTCTCGTCGGCCACCGCCGCGGCCGCTCTGGCGAGCTCCTCGAACGGCGTGCTCGGCAGCGCGGCCATGGGTTCGGCCACCATCGGCAGGTACTGCCAGGCGTGCACGATGCGCACGCCGACCCGGCGCAGCGCAGCCTCCTCGAGCGCCCAGGCCAGCGCGGCGTCGGCGAAATCGGACCCGTCCACCCCGACCACGATCACTCCCGGCTGAGGCGGTCCCTCGGTCGTCGGTTGGTTCTGTTCGGCCATCTGGGTCGCTCCTGGTACGGCTGCGTGGTCCGGTGGCCGGACGGTGGGACCCATCGGGACACAGCCTCGGCCGACCGACCGGTTCGCCCTCAGGCTGTCGGGCGACGGACCCGGGCGAGCAGGGCCGAAGGTCCCCGGCGTCCGGGCCGGTCGGCCGGTTTGCCCGGTCTTTCCACACCGGGGCGATCTTTGCCCGGGGCGCGCCGCCGAGGAGGAGGTAGCGTCCCGTCCAGTACGACCCCGAGGGAGGGAACCATGGCGTTGCACCACGATGCGAAGCTCGATCACCTACGAGCCGTCCGGTTGTTCCGTAACTGCAGCCACAAGCAACTCGAACAGGTGGCGGCCATCGTCGACGAGGTCGACATCGAGGCCGGCCGGACCCTGTGCCGGCAGGGGGAAGCGGGTCACGAAGCCTTCGTGCTGATCTCCGGTGAGGCCTCGGTCGTGGTCGACGGCAACGAGGTCGACACCGTCGGCGCCGGCCATCTCATCGGCGAGGTCAGCCTGCTCGATCACGGCCCGAGGACGGCCACCGTGGTGGCCAAGACGCCGATGCAGGTGCTGGTGGTGCAGGGCAACCGGTTCGCGCAGCTGCTCGAGGAGGTGCCCGGCCTGCCGCTGGTCATCATGCGCGACCTCGCAGCGATCCTGCGCAGCCTGGGTCAGGGCTGACGCGACGCTGCGTCCGGTTCGTCCGTTCAGCTCTCGGCTGCGGCCTTGATGCCGGCGAGCGTGGCGCGCATCGACTCGGTGTTGGTGGCGATGCGCTCGTCGATCGCCGCCTGCCCGCCGTCGACCATGGTCGGCGGCAGGGTGCGCAGCTCGTAGTACTCGGTGAGCCTGCTGCCCTCGCCCGACGGTTCGACGATGTACTTCCACAGAGCGATGTTCATCGCGACCCCACCGGTGACGAACGCCCAGGTGCGCGGGGCGTCGGCCTCGACGATCTCCACCGGGGCCTTCCACTCCTGGTCGCCCTTGCGGTTGACCCCGACGAACTGGTCGCCGACCTTGCCGGTCCCGGGGACCCCGTCGGCACCCTTGCGCCAGTAGCCTCCGCAGTTCTCGGTGCTCCAGTCGCCGTGGCGCTCCATGTCGCTCACCAGGGCGTAGACCGCCTCCGGGGACGCGTTGATCTCGATGGTCTCCTGCAGGACGCAGATCGGCTCGGCCATGGTCGGGTTCCCTCTTCGTCGGACGCGCGGCGGGATGCCGGCGTTCGACGGTGCAAGGTAGCCGCCTCGCGGGTCAGGCGATCGGGTTCTTGTAGGTATCGAGGTAGGTGATCTCCTGTACCGGCGGCCGGCCTGCGGGCTTGAAGTCGGTGCCCTTGGTGTAGGCCACGGGCAGCAGACCGGCCTGGCTCATGTGGGGCGGGATACCGAGCAGCTCGGCGGCCTCCTCCTCGAGCCGCAGGTGCAGCGTGGTGAGGCAGGTGCCGAGACCGCGGCTGCGCAGGGCGAGCTGGAAGCTCCACACCGCCGGCAGGATCGAGCCCATCAGGCCCGCCGCCCCGTTGGTGGTGCCGTCGACCCGGCCGATGATCATCGGGATCACCAGGACCGGTACCCGCGCCATGTTCTGGGCGAGGAAGTTGGCCGAGTCGAGCACCCGGCCGGTCTGGCTGCCCGCCTCGGCCTCCTGGGCGGCAGTGCGCAGGTAGTCGCCACCGGCGCGCAGGTACAGGTCGGCCAGGGCATCCTTCTTGGCCTGGTCCCGCACGACCAGCCATCGCCAGCTCTGGCGGTTCGACCCGGTCGGGGCCTGCACGGCGAGCTGCAGGCACTCCAGCAACACGTCGTCGGGCACGGGCTTGTCGAAGTCGAGCCGCTTGCGCACGGCGCGGGTGGTCGACAGAAGGGCATCCACTTGATCGAGATCGAACTGCACGGCGTCAGTCTGACCTGCGCGGGCGTTCACCGCCACCCATCCGGAGGTGCCGTCACCGGTCGGATGGGCGGCGCCGGCCCGGCGGGACCGCACCGGGTGCCGTTCCGGGTCGCCGTGCGCTGCGCCGGCTGTAATGTCCCCGCTCATGGCCGAGACCGTCGAGTACGCCGTCGAGAACCGGGTCGCGACGGTGACCCTCAACCGCCCGGAGAAGCTCAACGCCATCACCAGCCAGCTCCAGGACGAGCTGCTGGCTGCGCTGCGCGAGGCGGCTGCCGACCCGGCCGTGCACGTGGCGGTGGTGTGCGGGGCCGGCCGGGGGTTCAGCGCCGGCTACGACCTCAGCGGCGGTGTGCAGATCGACGGTGGGGTCACCGGCGACCGGGACTGGCTCGAGCGCACGCTGCACGGCTGGCTGGCCATCTGGGACCTGCGCCTCGCCGTGGTGGCCAAGGTCCACGGGGTGTGCCTTGCCGGTGGGACGCAGCTCGCGGCCATCTGTGACATCGGGTTCGTCAGCGAGGACTGCAAGGTCGGCACCCCGCAGCTGCCGTTGGGAGCGGGCTACGTGTCGGCGTTCTGGACCTGGTTCGTGGGCCCGAAGAAGGCCAAGGAGATCTTCTTCCCGACCGGCACCATCATCTCCGGCCGGGAGGCCACCGAGATGGGCCTGTTCAACCGGGCGGTGCCGGCGGCGCAGCTCGACGAGGTCGTCGCGGCTTACGCGGCCCGGGTCGCTCGTACGCCCAAGGACATCCTGGCGTTGCAGAAGCAATCCATCAACCGCACCCAGGAGCTGGCGGGCTTTCGCAACGCGGTGCTGCAGGGCGCGGAGATCGACGCCATCGCCCACGTGTCGCCCTCGGTGCGCACGGTCAACCGTTTCATCGCCCAGAACGGGTTGGGCGAGGCGCTGCGGGCGTTCCAGGCGGGCGAGCTGCTCTGACGCGGCCGGGGCGCCGGCGGCTCAGCGCTCGTAGGCCCGGCTCTTGCGCTCGTCGAGACGAGCGGCGTAGGCCGCGGCCTCGGTCCGGCGCGACATGCCGAGCTTGGCGAGGAGGTTCGACACGTAGTTCTTGACCGTCTTCTCGGCCAGGTAGAGACGCTCGGCGATCTGGCGGTTGGTCATGCCTTCGCCGATCAGCTCCAGGATGCGTCGCTCCTGATCGGTGAGCCGGCCGGTGGTCTCATCGGCGCTGTCCTGGTGACGGATGCGGTCCAGCACCCGGGTGGTGACCTGGGGGTCGATGAGCGACTGGCCCTCGGAGACCTTGCGGACGGCGTCGACCAGGTCGACGCCGCGGACCTGCTTGAGCAGGTACCCGGCGGCCCCGGCCATGATCGAGTCGAACAGGGCCTCGTCGTCGCTGAAGCTGGTGAGCATCAGGCAGCCGATCTCGGGGTTCGCGCTGCGGACGTCGCGGCAGACCTCGACACCGTTGCCGTCGGGGAGGCGTACGTCGAGCACCGCCACGTCGGGCCGGCAAGCGGGGATACGCCGGCGGGCCTCCTCGGCCGTGCCGGCCTCACCGACCACCGTGAACTCGCCGGTCCCTTCCAACAGCTCACGCAGGCCGGTACGGACCACCTCGTGGTCGTCGAGCAGGAATACACGGATCACGGAAGCCTCCAGGTGAGCGTCGGTGGAGATGGTAGAGCCCGAACCCTCGTGCAGATGCATCAGACGGTCGGCGCCGGCGTCGGATCGGCCGGGTGGTGCAAGAACGTCGTCACGGCTGGAGGGGGGCCTGCCAGCTGAGGCGGGTGCCGGTGCGGCCGACCTGCCGTTCGATACGAAGGGTGCCGCCGATCTCCTCGGCCCGGACCGCGAACCCGGCGAGGTCCCGGCCCGGCTCGATCAACTCGGGGATACCGAGCCCGTCGTCGTCGAGTTCGAGGCTCAACATGCCGGTCCGTTCGGCGGTCACCCGGACCTCGACCGCGGTCGGCTTGGCGTAGGCGGCGACGTTCGCCAGGCCGGCCTCGACGACGGCGAGCAGCTCGGCGGCGAGAGACGGCCCCACGACGCTGTCGAGCGGGCCGCTGAGCACCACATGCGGCTCGAACCCGAGCACCGAGCGGGTCTCACGGACTGCGGTCAGCAGCTGCCGACGCAACGACCCGCTCGGGGTCGGTGGTTGCAGCTCGAAGATCACTGCCCGGATCTCGCGGATGGTGTCGTCGATGTCGTCGATGGAACGCCCGAGGCGTTCGAACGCCGTGCCCTCGGGAACCTGGCCGGCCGAGGCCTGCAAGGACATGCCGATCGCGAACAGCCGCTGGATGATGCGGTCGTGCAGATCCCGGGCGATGCGCTCGCGGTCCTCGACCAGGGCGAGCTCCTCGCGGGTCTCGTCGAGCATCTCCTCGCTCTGACGTCGTTCCGACAGGTCACGGACCAGGGCCGCCACGGCGACGGCGCCGCCCGGCGACTCGTCCCGCTCGACGAGGAGCTCGACCGGGAGGTCCTCGCCGTCCGCCCGCCGCAGGCGGGTCACGATCGGCACCAGCCGCCCGCGGGTGGCGACCCGCTCGAGCACCCGCTGCAGGATCGTCGAGTCCATGTCCGGCATCAGTTCCAGGGGGGTCATCGACAGCAGCGCCTGGCGCCCGTAACCGCTCTGGGCGGCGGCGCCGGCGTTGACGTAGGTGAAGCGGGCGGTGATCGGGTCGATCAGGTACACCCCTTCGTGGGCCCGGTCGACGAGTCGTTCGATGCGGCGCACGTGGGCGTCGGCCTCGACCCGGGCGGAGACGTCCCGAACGGCGGCGACAACCGCCGGCGCACCGTCGAACTCGATCGGGCTGAGGCTGACCTCGACCAGGATCAGCGTGCCGTCGCGACGTCGGCCGCGCAGGTCGAGCCCGCTGCCCATGGTGCGGATCGTCGGGGAGGCCCGGTAACGGTCGCGGCGCACCAGGTGCACGCTGCGCAGGTGCTCGGGCAGCAGGACCTCGACGGTCTGGCCCACGAGCTCGTCCGGGTCGTAGCCGAACAGCGACTCGATCCGGCGGTTGGCATGGCGGATGATGCCGTGCCCGTCGACCAGCAGCAGCCCGTCCGGGGCGGCATCGACCAGGTTGGCCAGGTCCACTGCGCTGACCGCCGAGGACCGCGCCGGTCCGACCGGTTCGGTGGCGTAGCACCGAACGGGGGTGGCGATGCCGTCGCTCACCGGGATGTCGTCGTCCGCCGGGAGGGTCGGGGCGGTCACCGCCGGCCGCTCAGGCACGATGGCAGCGCAGCGCGCCGGATGTTCCGGCTTCATCGATGGATCGCACGACTGGACGGGACCCGGTCGGGTCGTCGTTCCGCCGGTTCGGGCCGACGGGAAGGTCGGTCGGCTGTGCCATGGCCCGGGCGGTCATCGGCTCACCTCCTGGCCTGTTCCGTCGACTGGTGCAGTGACAAAGGCTAGGAACCGGTCACGTCGGGCTGTAGGGCCGAAGGTCACTTCAGCGCGATCCCGGCCGGCGGACGGCGTTCGCCGAGGTGATGCGCACTGTTGACCTCGGGGTCACCTGCAGGCCATCGAGCGTTCTCATCGCCTCCCTACCTTTCGGCCACCGATCGAGCGGGAGGTATGTGATGAACCACAGGAAGCGATGGCTGACGACGGTGGTGGCCGGGGCGGTGATGGCCGGTGCGGTGCCGGCCTTCGCCGGGGCGAACGCGTCCACGGCCGACGTCGTGGCTGCGGACGTGTCGCCGCAGCTGAGCGTCCTGGCGTCGTACAACTCCGGCTCGGGCGAGTCGGGGGCCGAGATCGTGGCCTTCGACGTCACCACGAAGGCGATGCTGGTGACGAACGGCGTGCTGGTCCGGGTCGACATCGTGTCATTGGCCGATCCCGCTGCGCCGGCTCTGGTCCGCACGCTCGATCTGAGCGGATACGGCTCCGCGGTGCAGAGCGTGGCCGTATCCGGTGGCGTCGGCGTTGCGGTGGTGTCCGGTGCGACGGTGCTCGACAAGGGCAAGGCGGTGTTCTTCGATGTCGCCACCGGGGAGGTGCGCTCGAGCGTCGACGTCGGGGTGCTGCCCGACTCGGTCACCTTCAACGCCAAGGGTGACATCGCCGTGGTGAGCAACGAGGGCGAACCGCGTTGTGTCACCGAGGGTGCCCGTCTACCGACGACCGATCCGCTGCTCGCCGAGAACCCGGAGGGGTCGATCACGGTGATCTCCGTGCGCAACCGGGGCCGCTGGACGAGAGCGCAGCAGGTCACCTTCGGCCGGTTCGACTCTGAGGCGAAGCGTGCCGCGCTGCTCGCGTCCGGGGTGCGTGTCGGAACCTGGCCGGGATCGACCGTGGCCGAGGACCTCGAGCCCGAGATGGCCACCATCGTGGGTGACCGGGCCTACGTCACGATGCAGGAGAACAACGCCATCGGGGTGATCAACCTGGCGTCGCCGAAGGTGATCGACATCGTCCCGCTCGGCACCAAGGACTACGCCACGACGGGCGAGGTGTTCGACGCGAGCGACAAGGATTCGGCGTTCAACCAGCAGGCCTGGCCGGTGCAGGGCATGTACATGCCGGACGGGATCGCCTCGATGACGGCACCGTGGGGTCAACCGTTGCTGCTGACGGCGAACGAGGGCGATACCCGGTCGTACTTCAGCGGCATCGACAACGCCGAGGTGGCCGGTCAGGAGTGCTTCACCGATGAGGCCCGGGTGAAGGACCTTCCTCTGGACCCCGGGGTGTTCGGGGACACGGCGACCCTCCAGGCCCAGGCCGCGTTGGGCCGGCTCAAGGTGAGCGCGGTGGCGCCGTCGCACACGACGTCGGGGTTGTACGACTCGCTGGCGTCCTTCGGCGGACGGTCGCTGTCGATCCGGGATCTGCAGGGGAAGCTCATCTGGGACAGCGGCTCGATGTTCGAGGAGATCGTCCACACCGCCGATCCCACCCAGTGGGTCACCTCCGCCACCACGCCGGCGTGGGCGACGGCGCCCTACGACAGCCGTAGCGACGACAAGGGCCCCGAGCCGGAGGGCGTCGTGGTCGGTCGCCATCGCAACCGCCAGTACGCCTTCGTCGGCCTGGAGCGGGCGGGTGGCGTGGTGATGCTCGACGTCAGCCGGCCGACCGCCCCGCAGTTCGTGCAGTGGGCGACCAACGGCGGTGACATCTCGCCCGAGGGGTTGGCCTTCGTGCCGGCCGCAGTGGCCCCGGGAGGCAAGGCGTTGTTGCTCGCCGCCAACGAGATCAGCGGGACGACCACGGTCTTCCAGTTGGACTGAGTGCACGCCGAGCCCGGGTCGGCCGTCGAGCGGCGCGCCGGCCCGGGAGCTTCACCTGCCCCACCGATCCCTCAGCGGGTCGGTGGGGCCGTGCCGCGTGTGCTCAGCCTTCGGCTGGGTCTGCTCAGCCTTCGGCTGGGTCTGCTCAGCCTTCGGCTTTCTTGCGGTTCTTGGCCCGCTCGAGCAGGTGCGCCGGGATGCGGGGGTTCGCCGCCGGGGGTGCCGCAGCTGCTTCGGCGGCCTTCTTGGCCTTCTCGGCGGCCTCGGCAGCGGCCTTGGCTGCAGCGTTCGCCTCGGCATCGGCCTTGGCCGCGAGGTAGGCGTCCCACTGCTTCGAGCGCACCAGGGATGCCTGGCCGATCGACCCGAGGTCGACCCCGTTGTCGAAGAACACCCAGTACCGGGTCCAGGTCAGGCCGTTGATCAGCTTGACTTTGCCGGTGGTGCCTTCGGGGATGCCGGGCAGGTCAACCGTGGCGGTGACCTTCTCGCCCTTGCGGAACCGCGTGTCGAAGGTGATCGGGGTCTTGGTCTTGGCCATAGCGTCGACCCGTACGGTAGCGGTCACAGCGGCTCCGGGCGAAACACTGCCGGCGGGCGGCCCGGTGACGGCTCATTCCGACGGGGTCGGCGAGGTCACCCCGAGCCGTTCGGGGCTGACCACCACGAACTTGCCCGACGCCTCCGACACGATCTCACCGTCGGCGCTGCCGGCCCGGGCGGTGGCGGTGATCGTCCACACCTTGCCCGCCCGGTCGGAGACCGCGGCCTCGAAGTGGATGGGCATGCCGATCAGCATCGGGGCCTTGTAGCGAACGGTCAGCTCGCCGGTGTAGGCCGCGGTGGCCTCGACGATCATCACGTAGCCCATCACGTCATCGAAGGTGGCCGAGGTGATGCCGCCGTGCACCCGGCCCGGGGAGGCCTCGCTCAGACGGCCGAAGGTGGCGACCGCCCGCACGATCATGCCGTCGCGCCACAGCACCAGCTCGTTGGCGGCCGGGTTGCCCGGCCCCGAGATCGGCCGGTCGGTGAAGGAGATCAGCCGGTCGCCGTCCTCGGGTGGGGCGATGGTGTAGCGGCGGGCCTGGTAGTCGTCGGCGCGTTGGATGGGTTGGTGCGGTTCGAGCCGTCCGGCGGCGGCGTCGGCCCAGGTGGCGATCTCGTCGAGCTCGGCGGCGGTCACCTCGCGGCCGATCATGGCCTCGGCCAGGCGGCGGACGGCCCGTCCGGCCCGGTCGCGTTCGGCCAGCATCGGGTCCTCGTAGACGAGATGGACGGGACGGTCGGTCCGGCCGGTGGGGTCGTTGGGGATACGCACGGTGGACGATCCTGTCACTTCCCGGCCCGCCCGGTCGATCGCTGCTCTAGGGTTCCCGCCGTGGGGGACGGAGCGCTCGGTCATCTTCGGATCTGTGATTTCACCGGCCAGCTCGCCGGGGCGGGGGCGACGAAGTTCCTCGCCGCGTTCGGGGCGGAGGTCATCCGCATCGAGGACCCGGTCACCGGTGGCCGCTGGGACATCCTGCGCGGCGCGCCCCCGTTCAAGGACGAGCGCCGGGGCCCCGAGTTCGGGTCCGGCTACAACAACCACAACGTCAACAAGCTCGGCATCACCCTCAACCTGCGGACCGAGCGGGGCAAGGAGCTGCTGGCCGAGCTGGTGCGTCGCAGCGACGCCGTGACGGAGAACTTCGCCGCCGGCGTGCTCGAACGCTGGGGCTTCGGGTTCGAGCGGCTACGCGAGCTGCGACCCGACATCGTCTACGTCAGCAACTGCGGGTTCGGCCAGGTCGGCCCCTACGGCCGGTTCAAGTCGTGGGGACCGATCGCCCAGGCGGTCAGCGGGCTGACCTTCGCCTCCGGTCTGCCCGGCCGGGCCCCGGCCGGTTGGGGCTACAGCTACATGGACCACACCGGTGGCTACTACATGGCCATGGCGATCCTGGCGGCACTGTTCTGGCGGGCTCGCACCGGCGAGGGTCAGTGGGTGGACCTGTCCTGTACCGAGGCTGGTGCGGCGTTGCACGGCCCTGCCCTGCTCGACGCCGACGTGAACGGACGTCCGATGCGGCGTGCCGGGTCACCCCACTCCAACCGCAATGCCTGGCCGGCGATGGCTCCCCACGGGGTGTACCCGACCGCTGGTGACGACGACTGGGTGGCGATCTCGGTGGTCGACGACGAGGCCTGGGCGGCGTTCGCGGCGTTCGTCGGGCAGGACTGGGCGACCGAGGCCCGCTGGGCCGAGCGGTCGGCCCGCCTGGCGGGCCAGGACGAGCTCGACGTCCGGGTGGCGGCGTGGACCGCGGGACACGACCGGTTCGCACTGGCCGAGGCGTTGCGCTCCCGTGGCATCGCTGCGGCCCCGGTGCAGCGGCCGGCCGAGCGGATCGACGGCGACCGGTCCACCGCGGCCTGGGGGCTGTGGCCCACCGTCGTGCACGACGCCATCGGGTCGGTCCGGGTCGACGGCCTGCCGGTGCACCTGTCGGAGACCGACTGGGTCATCGACCGGGGCGCCCCGCTGCTGGGCCAGCACAACGAGGAGGTCTACGGCGAGCTGCTCGGCCTGAGCACGGCCGAGATCGGCGCCTTGCACCAGAACGGGGTGATCTGATGACGCACACGACGCCGGGCGGGCCGCTGCAGGGCATCGTGGTGGTCGAGCTGGCCGCCGAGCTCACCGCCTACACCGGCAAGCTGCTGGTCGATCTCGGGGCGTCGGTCACCCTGGTCGAGCCGGCCGAGGGCAGCCCGCTGCGCAGGTACGAACCCTTCCTCGGCGACCGTCCCGACCCCGACCGGAGCCTGTGGTGGTGGCACTACCAGGCCTCGAAGTCGTCGGTGACGGCCGATCTCGACACCGCCGACGGGGTGGCCCGGCTGCAGCAGCTGCTCGCCGGTGCCGACGTGGTGGTCGAGGCGGAACGGCCCGGGTCCTTGGCCCGGCGGGGCATCGACGAAACGGCCCTACGCGCCGCCAACCCCCGTCTGCTGTGGGTCTCCATCAGCAGCCACGGCGCAGCCGACCCCCGGTCGCAGCAGCCGTCGACCGATCTCACCGTGCTGGCCGAGGCAGGCCCGGTGTGGAGCTGCGGCTATGACGACCACGCGTTGCCGCCGGTCCGTGGCGGCGGTGGTCAGGCCGGCAACGTGGCCGCCCACTACGCCGTGATGTCGTTGCTCGTGGCCCTGCTGGCACGTGAGGAACGCGGCCACGGGCAGCGCATCGACGTCAACGCCTACGCCGCGGCCAACGTGACCACCGAGTTCGCCAGTTACACCTGGCTGGTGGCCGGTGAGACCGTGCAACGTCAGACCGGCCGGCATGCTGCGCCCCGGCCGACCCTGCCCACCCAGGTCGAAGCAGCCGACGGCCGCTGGGTGAACACCGGCCCGCCACGGCGCGGCGCCGACTTCGTGGCGCTGGCCGAGTGGCTCGGGCAGCTCGGCGTGGCCGACGAGTTCGACGAGTTCGTGCTGCTGCAGATGGGTGCCGAGCTCGAGCACATCGGGATGGACCAGATGGAGGCGGACGACCTCGTCGGCGAGATCTTCGCCGCGGGTCGGGCGGCGATGTTCTTCCTGGCGGGAAAGCTGTCGGCCTACGACCTCTTCGTCGGCCTGCAGGAGCGGGGCATGCCGGCCGGCATCATCTACAGCCCCGACGAGGTGGCTGCCGACCCCCACTTCGTCGCCCGCGGCTGGGTGCGTCCGGTCGAGCACCCGGAGCTGGGCCGGCCGGTCGGCTACGCCGGTGCGCCGATCACCTTCCCGGCAACCCCGGCGCGACCCCTGCGGCCGGCGCCGCGGCTGTCCGACCGGCAGTGAACGCCACGGCGTCACCGACACCGGACGGGCTCGTCACCACCGTGGCGGACAGTCCACTGGGTCCGCTGCGGCTGTACGCCGTGCCGGCCGGCCTGTGCGGCGTGTACTTCGACGGCCACCGCCCGGCGCCGCGGGTCGGTCCGGCCGACGCAGTCGAGGTGGCCGCGGCCTTCGAGCCGGTCCTCGAGCAGCTCACCGAGTACTTCGCCGGGAGCCGTTGGGCCTTCGATCTCGAGCTCGCCCCGGTCGGGACCACCTTCCAGCTCGAGGTCTGGTCGGCGCTGCGGACGATCCCGGTGGGCGAGACCTGCTCCTACGGCGAGTTGGCCCACCGGCTCGGCCGGCCGGCAGCGGTGCGGGCCGTCGGCGCAGCGAACGGCCGTAACCCGCTGTCGATCATCGTGCCGTGCCATCGGGTGGTGGGTGCCTCGGGCACCCTGACCGGGTACGCCGGCGGCCTCGACCGCAAGCGCTGGCTGCTCGAGCACGAGGCCGCCCGGGCCTGAGAACTCCGCCCGCCGGGGCGTCTGACCGGCCTGCGTGGGCCTACCCTCGGGGCATGGGATCGTCGAGGCCGTTGCCGGCGAGGTCGCACACGTCCGGCACACCGACGCACCGCCGGCGTCCGGTGGGGGCCGTGGTGCTGGTGACTGCGATCACACTCGCGGGCTGTCGGGACGGGGCCGGTCCGGCCGTGGCGACCGCTCCCCGGGCGACCACGGAGCCGGCCGGATCGTCGGGATCGGTGCGATCCGGCGGGCCGAGCGTTTCGACCGCGGCCACGCGGCCGACCCGCAGCCTCGCCGACGTGAAGGTACGGCTGCGGCTACTGGCCCGGTTCGACAAGCCGGTGGCCATGGCCGTGCGCCCGGGGGATCCCGTGCCGGGCCGTATCTACGTCGCCGAGCAGGGTGGCCGGGTCCGTGCCCTGAACGATTCCGGTGCGTCCGGTGCGTCCGGTGCGTCCGGTGCTTCCGGTGCCGACGGTGGCGACGGTGGCACTGCCGATGCCGTTGCCGTGGTCGATCTGCGGTCGCGCACCACCGCCGACGGCGAGCGGGGCCTGCTCGGGCTGGCGTTCTCGCCCGACGGCGACGAGTTGTACGTGAACTACACCGACCGCAGCGGCGCCACGAACGTCGACGCGTTCACCATGACCGCAGCCGGCACTGCCGACCCGACCAGTCGCCGGCAACTGCTGCTGATCGCCCAGCCCTACAGCAATCACAACGGCGGCCATCTCGTCACCGGACCCGACGGCATGCTGTACATCGGGATGGGCGACGGCGGCTCGGGCGGCGACCCGCAGGGCAACGGCCAGAACCCGGCCACGTTGCTGGGCAAGTTGCTGCGGATCGACCCGAGGCCCTCGGCCGGCCGGCCCTACACCATCCCGGCGGACAACCCCTTCGCCGGCGGTTCCGGTGGCCGGGCGGAGATCTGGGCATCGGGCCTGCGCAACCCGTGGGGTTTCTCCTTCGACCCGGCCACGGGCGACCTGTGGATCGCGGACGTGGGCCAGGACCGCCTCGAGGAGATCAACGTGGCCCGCGCTCCCGGCAGCGCCGGCACCGGGGCTGCCACCGGTGCCGGTCGGGGGGCGAACTTCGGCTGGAACGTCTACGAGGGCTCGGCCCGCTTCGACCGTTCGGCCGCCGCCGTCGATGCCGTGGCCCCGTTCTACGAGTACCGCCACGGCAACGGCGCGGACGAGGGCTGCTCGGTGACCGGAGGCGTCGTGTACCGGGGTGACGCCATCGCCGGGCTCGATGGGGCGTATCTCTTCGCCGACTACTGCGTGGCGGGTATCCGGGCCGTTGCGGTGTCGGGTTCGGCTCCGCCCGCTGCTCGGCGGGTGCTCGAGACCCCGGCATCGGTCGTGGCGTTCGCACTCGACCGTGACGGCGAGGTGCTCGTCGCGTCGCTCGACGGTCGGGTCTACCGGCTCGAACCAGGCGATTGACCTGGCCCGCTAGCGTGGTCGGCGATGGATCTGCGCGCCTTGCTGACGCTCGAGGAAGTGGCGAAGGACTTCTACCTCGGGCGCACCCCTGCCTACGACTGGGGCCGGGTGTACGGCGGTCAGGTGGTCGCCCAGGGGCTCGCCGCGGCCGGGGCGACCGTGGACCCGACCCATCGGTTGCACTCGGTGCACGCCTACTTCGTGCTCAGCGGCAGCCCCGAGGAGCCGATCCTCTACGACGTCGATCGGTTGCGTGACGGTCGCTCGTTCTCGACCAGGCGGGTGGTGGCGCGGCAGTCGGCGGGGGCGATCCTGAACCTCGATGCGAGCTTCCAGCGCGACGAACCTGATCTGGACATCTCCGAGACCGCCATCGATTCCGACCTGCCCGACCCCGAGTCGCTGCCCCGGGCCGAGTGGGGTGGCCTCGGCGACGTGCGCGAGATCCCCCGCCAACCCGGTCTGGCCCGCTCGCGGATGTGGATCCGGGCCACCGAGGACCTCGGCGACGATCCGGCCCTGCACGCCTGTGCCATCGCCTACCTGTCCGACCACAACCCGGTTGACGCCATCGCCCTGTCCCATCCGCTGGGTCTCGACTGGGACCGGTTGATGACCGCCAGCCTCGATCATGCGGTGTGGTTCCACCGCCCGGCCCGCGCCGACGAGTGGCTGTTGTTCGACCTGCAGGGTCATGGCATGGCCAACGCGCGCGGGATGGCGATGGGCACCGTGCACACCCGTAGCGGTCGGCATGTCGCCACGATCGCCCAGGAGGGTCTGATCCGAGTGGCGCGCACGCCGCGATCGGTGACCCCACCCGGCTGATCCGTTCAGGCCGTCGCAAGACCGACGGCAGACGTCGTTCGGGTGTCCGCCGTGGCACCTCCCGGTCGCCTGACGGGGACCCGTCGAGGGCCGGATCGACCGGGAATGTCAGATTGACGCAAGGTTCTGGTCATCTCTGTTCATCTCGAGGCGACAGTCACGAAACGACGACGCGTGATCCTTACGGCTACCTGGCACCGCCGACCGCAGGCACGCCCGGGTGATACGGCCGCCGACGCGGCACGAGCAGGAGGATGATCGTGAACAGACGTGTACGGGTTGCCGCTGCGGCAGCCGTCGCCGTCCCAGCACTGTTGGCTACGGCCTTCGCCTTGCCGGCATTCGCCCAGGAGGCCGAGGGGCCGCTGACCCCGGCGGTGGATGCCGGCACCTTGGCGCTCGACGTCAACATGCTGTGGATCCTCATCGGAGCCTGCATGGTGATCTTCATGCAGGCGGGCTTCGCGCTGGTGGAGACCGGCTTCTGCCGGGCCAAGCACGCGGCGCACGTCGTGTCCACCAACTTCATGATCTTCGGGCTGGGGTTCGCCGGCTTCTTCATCATCGGCTTCCCGCTGATGTTCGGTGGCTACACCTTCCCCGGGCTGTGGGGTATGGACGAGGCCATCGGCGGCCCGTTGCTCGGTTCGGGCAACTGGGTGTTCCTGTGGAAGGGCCCGCTCATGCTGGGCGGCTCCGGACCGGGCTACACCCCTGCGGTGATGGTGTTCTTCCTCTACATGGTGGCGTTCATGGACACGGTGGCCACCATCCCGACCGGTTCGATGGCCGAGCGGTGGAAGTGGAACAGCTTCGTGATCTGGGGCCTGTTCTGCGGTGCCTTCTACTACCCGCTCTTCGGTGCGTGGACCTGGGGCGGCGGCTGGCTCGCCAACGTGGGCAAGACCATGAACCTGGGCTTCGGCTACGTCGACTTCGCCGGCTCCGGTGTGGTGCACGCCGTCGGTGGTGTGGCGGCGCTCGCCGGTGCGATCGTGATCGGACCCCGCCTGGGCAAGTTCGGCAAGGACGGCAAGCCCCGGGCCCTCATCGGCCACAACATCCCGATGGCCATGCTCGGCACGTTCATCCTGCTGTTCGGCTGGTTCGGCTTCAACGCCGCCTCGACCTTCGCCGCCACCGACACCCGCTTCGCCGTGGTGGCCACCAACACTGCCATCGCCGGCGCCTTCGGGGCCATCGCCTCCATGGTGTGGGTGATGATCCGCACCGGCAAGCCCGACCCGTCGATGATGGCCAACGGCATGCTCGCCGGTCTGGTGGCGATCACCGCCCCCTGCGCCTTCGTGCAGCCCTGGGCCGCTGCGGTCATCGGCCTCATTGCGGGCTTCATCGTGATCGAGGTCGTGTGGCTGGTCGAGCGCCGTTTCAAGATCGACGACCCGGTCGGCGCCATCTCGGTGCACGGCGTGTGCGGCACCCTCGGCGTGCTCTTCGTGGGCATCTTCGCCGACGGTCAGTACGGCCAGGGCTGGAACGTGATGCTCGATGACGAGGGCAACCCGGTCACGCTGGGCGGCAAGGGTGTCGTCGGCATCCTGTACTCCGGCCACGGCTGGGGGCAGCTCGGGGCCCAGGCCCTCGGCGCCCTGGTGATCTGGACGGTCATCCTGGGCATCGCCTTCGCCTTCTTCTCGATCCAGAACAAGCTGACCAAGGGCGGCATCCGCTCGAACGCCGAGGACGAGATGGCCGGTCTGGACCTCACCGAGATGGGCGTGCCCGCCTACCACGACGGTGACACCGACCCGGTCGGCTCGCCGGTCGGTGCCGGGAGCCGGGCGACGATCTGAGCGTCGCACTCGGTCCGCACCGATGCCCGGGGGCTGCGGCCCCCGGGCATCGGCGCGTCTGCGGTCCGGCACGGCTGGTGTGCTCGGCGATCCGGTCCGTCGGCGACCCGGGGCGCGCGTTAGGGTGTGCGGCCATGGGGGAGTTCTGCCTGACCGAACGTGACGGACACCTGTTCACCGTCACCATCAACCGTCCCGATGTGATGAACGCCTGTCATCCGCCGGCCAACAAGGAGCTGGCCGAGGCGTTCGACGAGTTCGCCGCCGATCCCGAGCTGTGGGTGGCCATCGTCACCGGTGCCGGCGACCGGGCATTCTCCGCCGGTAACGACCTGAAGTACCAGGCGTCCGGCGGCGACATGAGCGGCCAGCCCAAAGCCGGCTTCGGTGGCCTGGCGTCGCGCAACGACCTGTACAAGCCGGTCATCGCTGCGGTCAACGGTGTGGCCATGGGTGGCGGTTTCGAGATCGCGCTGGCCTGCGACCTGATCGTGGCCGCCGAGAACGCCGTGTTCGCCCTGCCCGAGCCTCGGGTCGGCCTGGCCGCGCTGGCCGGCGGCGTGCATCGCCTGCCCCGTCAGATCGGCACCAAGCAGGCCATGGGGATGATCCTCACGGGTCGCCGCGTCAGCGCCGCCGAGGGCAAGGAGCTCGGCTTCGTCAACGAGGTCACCCCGGTGGGCGAGTCGCTCGCCGGTGCCCGTCGCTGGGCGGCGCAGATCCTCGAGTGCTCGCCGATGTCGATCCGGGCGTCGAAGCAAGCGGTCATGGACGGCCTCGAGGTCGGTGGCGCCCTGGCGGCCATGAAGGCCCAGGGCGGGTTCGACCAGGTCCGGGCGATGTCGCGTAGCGAGGACTACATCGAGGGTCCGAAGGCCTTCGCCGAGAAGCGCCCGCCGAACTGGAAGGGCCGCTGAGCGACCTGTCCGGCGGTAGGGGGCCGAGCGCCCCCGGCCGGGGTGGTCAGGCGCGGTAGACGTCCGCCACCCACTTGTCGCCGAGCGGAACGGTCGTCAGCTGGGAGCTGGCCTGGAGCAGCAGCTCGGCCAGCTCCCCGGCGGTCGTGGCGGGCGGCACGGCGAGAACCAGACCGCGGCGCGGGTGGTCGGCGACGACCTCGGTTCCGGCGGGGAAGCGGACCCCGGCGTCGCGCAGGCGGGTCACCGCATCGCGGCCGGAGCCGTGCTCGAAACCGACCTGATGGGGCGCTCGAGCGGCGCCGACGACCAGGGTGGCCAGCGGCGCCGGGCGCCCGCGTGCACTGAAGATGCTCGGCTTGCGCAGGGCCCTCGGGTCGATCTCGTCGGGGTCGGCCTGCACGTTGACCCAGCCACCGTTGCGCAGCACGCCCGACACGACGGCCACGAGATCCTGCGGCTGATGGCGGAGGAAGCCGATCCGGTCCGCCTCGCTGCGGCGGCTCACGGCTGGCGGTAGAGCAGGGCACCCCAGTGGGAGCCCGCCCCGAAGGCGACGAAGCAGACCAGCGCCCCCGACGGCACCCGGCCCGACAGCCGCAGTTCGTGGAACAGGATGGCCACGGTCGCAGCGGTGGTGTTGCCGTAGCGCTCGATGTTGGTGGGGGCGACCTCGGCATCGATGCCCAGCGACGAGCGGACCACGTCGACGATGCGCTCGTTGGCCTGGTGGCACACGACGAGGTCGAGGTCCGCGATGCTCAGGCCGACGTCGTCGAGCACCGCCCGGACGGCTGCGGGCATGGCGATCGAGGCCCGGCGGAACAGTTCGGCCCCGTTCATCTCCGGCAGGTGCAGCCCGGCTGCCAGCTGTTCGGCGTCGACGTAGGGCTGGTGGCGGAAGCCGAGGCCACGCACCTGGATGAGCTCGAACTCGGTGCCGTCGCTGAACAGCCGCGAGGCCACCACGCCGGTGCGCTCCGCCGGGCTCAGCGCGTCGGTCGCAGGGTCGCCGGCCCGGAGCACGGCAGCGCCGGCGCCATCGCCGAACAGCACGCTCCAGGCACGTGACGCGGTGGCGGCGGCCCGGTCGGCCTCGGTCGGCTCAGCTCGCAGACCACGCAGGACGTCGAAGCCGGTGCCGAAGGGCATGTAGCCGGAGTGGACCTCGGCGCCGACCACCGCAGCGGTGCGGGCCCGGCCGCTGCGCAGCATGGCGTCGGCGAGGTCGAGCCCGTAGAGGAAGCCGGAGCACTGCTGGCGCAGGTCGAACGCCGCCACCGGACCGAGGCCGGCCTTGGCCTGCACGACCGCCCCGATGCCCGGTGCGAACTGGTCGGGGGTCATGGTCGCGGTCACCAACAGGTCGACCTCACCGGGTTCGATGCCGGCATCGGCCAGGGCTGCCTGCAGGGCCGCAGCCCCGAGGTCGCTCGGGCCGATTCCGGGCTCGGCGACGTGCCGGCTGCCCACCCCGGTGCGACGGCGGATCCAGTCGTCGGAGGTGTCCATGATGGCGCTGAGGTCCGCGTTGGTGACCCGGTGCGGGGGAACGGCGATACCGGTACCGACGATGACGGAGCCCATGGTCCCAGCTTGCCACGCACCACGAGGGGTACCGGACACCCGCCGGGGGCCCGGCCGGCTCAGGCGTGCTTGCGCAACAGCGCCTTGATGGCCTTGCCGGTGAGGAACGGATCGGACGAACCGAGGGTGCCCGAGACCCGCTTGCGCAGCTCGGCCTCGGTGGCGATCCGGTCCTCGACGCCGATCCGGTCGACGAAGAGCAGCCCGTCGAGGTGGTCCATCTCGTGCTGGCAGACCCGGGCGAGCAGCCCGTCGGCGTCGAGGTCGATCTCCTCGCCGTCGAGACCCCAGGCCCGCAGGTGGATCTCCTCGGGGCGGACCACGTCCACGTACAGCCCCGGGATGGACAGGCACCCCTCCTGGTAGACCGACTCGCCGCGGCTCTCGACGATCACCGGGTTGATCAGCACCGCGGGCGCCTCGTCCGGAAGGCCGTGCACCAGCATGCGGATCGAGCGGCCCACCTGCGGTGCGGCAAGCCCGATGCCGACCTCGTGATCCATCGTGACCAGCATCTTCTGGCCGAAGGCGGCCAGGTCGCCGGAGATGTCGGCGACCTCGGCCGCCTGGCGGCGCAGGAACTGGTCGCCGAAGTAGCGCAAGGGCATCAGTGCTTCGTCGAGGGTCACGTCGTCGGAGGGGCGGCGAGTGGGCACGCTGCAAGTATACGAACGGTGCTCCCGGTTCACCTCGGCGTGGACGTGGCCCGGCGTGGACGTGCCGGGGCTGTGGCAGGCTCGGGGGTATGGCTGATTCGTTGCCGTTCCACGCCGATGCCCATCCCGGTGCGCGTGCCGACGCCCATCTCGGAGCGGTCCGCCCTGCGGGGGTCGGGTTCTGGCCGCTGGCCGAGGATGCGCCGGACGTGGCGGTGCAGCGGGAGTCGATCCGCCTGGTGTCCCCGGACGGTGCGCTGGTGCGGGGCCTGCTGTGGACACCGGTCGGGCGGCGGCCCTCGACGGCGATCGTGCTCACCCAT
>CAIXPF010000004.1 GCA_903921205.1 uncultured Acidimicrobiia bacterium
ACGCCGTACTCCACGAAGTTGCGGCCCCACTTGCCCCACTGGTGCATCCCGACGCCGAGGATGGCGACCTCATCGACCTGACCCATGGCGCCCCTCACTTCCCGCCGGCCGAAGGCCGCGCAGCCGACTCCGCGGCCGCGACAGGCCGCCCATCTGCCACGGCCTCGACAGGCCGCCCATCTGCCACGGCCTCGACAGGCCGCCACTTCCACACGACGTACTCGTTGGCATCGTCCTCGTACAGCGTGTCGAGCACGAGCTCGACCTCCATGCCGACCTGGAGGTCGTCGACGGACACGCCGTCGACCACCTGGCCGAGGATGACCATCTGCTCGGCTGCGAGCTCGACGGCCGCGATGGTGACCGGCTGGAACGGCTCGTGACGCGACACGAACGGCGGGGGCGGCGGATAGCAGGAGTTGGTGTACGACCAGATCCGGCCGCGGTTGGAGAGCTGCACCTCCTCGACCTCGCCCAGGGGGCTGTACGGATCCGTACCTCCCAGGTCTTTCGGGAAGCAGTAGCTGCCGTTCGGGGCCTTGCCACCGATGAGGCGCGGGTTCGCCGCGTCCATGGTGAACAGGCCCTCGACCGCGGGCACTCTCGTCTTGGCCATGGCCCGAGTGTACGGGTCGACCCGGGCGCGAGGCAGGTTGGGCAGACACCCGGCTGCTGCCGGAGGCGGTCAGGCCCCCGCGGGGATCCGGAGGCCGTAGAGGGCCGCGGTGTTGCGCCAGGTGATCGCCTCGGCGACGTCGGTGGTGAGCCCGGCAGTGTGCTCGGCCAGCACGGCCTGCGAGTTCGGGAACGTGGCGTCGCTGTGGGGATGGTCGCTCGCCCAGCACAGTCGCTCGTGGTTCAACAGGTGCGCCACCTGGAACGCGACGCGGTCGTCCTGGAACGTGAGGTACACGTTGTCGTGGAAGTACTCGCTGGGGCGACGCCCGAGCGGGGCCGAGGTCAGCCAGTTGCGATGGCGGTCGTAGGCGTGGTCGGCGCGGTACATCCAGTGCGGCGCCCAGCCCGCATCGGCCTCGACGCAGACCACGCGCAGCTCGGGCAGGCGGTCGAACACGCCGCCGAAGATCATCGTGCCGATGATGTCCTGGCAGCCGCGGATGATGCCCATGAAGCTGTTCATCTTCGGGCCGCGGTACTGCGGGTTGGTCGGGTTGTCGTTGCCGCTCGTGAGGATGTGGAAGCTGAGCGGGAGCTGGAGGTCGATCGCGGCGCGCCAGAACGGGTCCCACCGTGGGTCGTCGTAATCGCCGTCGTCGACGCAGCTCGCGTAGCCCGGCATCATCACGCCGCGCAGCCCGAGCGCCTTGATGGCCTCGAGGTCGGCGATGCCCTCCTCGACGCTGCGCAGCGCGGTCTGCCCGAGACCGATGAGGCGATCGGGGGCCGTGGCCTGGAACTCGGCCATCCAGCCGTTGTACGCGTCGAAGCAGGCCTTCTTGTAGTCGGCGTCGGGGTGGTTGCAGAGGATCATGCCGACGCTCGGGTAGAGCACCTCGGCCGACACGCCGTCGCGGACCTGTTCGGCCAGACGGGCCTTCGGGTCCCACCCACCCGCGTGCAGATCGGACCAGTCGACGAAGTTCATCGGGTGGATCTCGGACCACGGCCGGCCGGCGGCGGCCACCATCCCGTACGGCACGCGGCTCCGGCCGTTGTCGATCGACATCACCGCGCCCATCACCTCGTCGGTCACGGCGATGGGTGCACGGTCGCGGAACTTCGGGTCGATGCGGTCGAGGTAGCAGTCACCAGGTTCGGTGATGTGCGAGTCGGCCGAGATCGCGAGCAGCGTCATGTGGTTCCCCTTCGGTGATCCGGCCCGCGGCCGGTCCCGCCCGCGGCGAGTCTGCCACCGGCGGCACGGGGCGTGCCCGGGCGTGTGTTCTGGTGGTGCGTTGTTGCGCTCG
>CAIXPF010000005.1 GCA_903921205.1 uncultured Acidimicrobiia bacterium
CCCCGCTCCCGGCTAATGTTGGCGGCGCCCGGCGGCGTGGCCGAGTGGCTTAGGCAAGGGCCTGCAAAGCCCTGTACCCCAGTTCGATTCTGGGCGCCGCCTCCAACCCCTGACCTGGTACCCCAGGTCAGGGGTTCTTCGCGTTTCGGCCTCGATCAGCCCGCAGACCGGGTCGGTCTGTGGTGGATGCCGAAACGGCGAAGGCCTGCGTGCCGCTCGAGCGGTGCCCGATCGAGCGGTGCCGGACGGGCGAACTCACTACTGTCACGGCACCGGCGAGCTGCAGCCGGACGGGAGAAGAGAGAGCTCGTGGACGTTCTGGGAGCCATCCGAGGTCGCAAGTCGGTGCGTGCCTTCAAGCCCGACCCGGTACCGCTCGAAACCCTCACGACGTTGCTGGAGATCGCACAGCGGGCGCCGAGTGGGACGAACACCCAGCCGTGGCACGTGTACGTGTGCACGGGCGAGGTGAAGCAGGCCCTCACCGACGAGGCGCTCGAGATGATGCGGGCCGGCGCCGGGAGGGGCTACGAGGAGTTCGACTACTACCCGGCGACCTGGAAGGACGTCCACAACAACCGGCGACGGGAAGTCGGGTGGGCGCTGTACAACCTCGTCGGTGTGGAGAAGGGCGACCGCGAGGGCAGCGCCCGTCAGGCGGAGCGCAACTACCTGTTCTTCGATGCCCCGGTCGGCATCTTCGTGACGGTCGATTCGTACCTGAAGTACGGCAATTGGCTGGCTGCGGGCATCTACGTCCAGACCCTGATGCTGGCGGCGGAGGGCCTCGGTCTCTCCACGTGCGCCCAGGGCTCGTGGATCCCCTACCAGGAGGCCGTGCGCAAGCACCTCGGCATTCCCGACGACGAATCGGTGGTCACCGGTATGAGCCTCGGTTTCGCCCGGCCCGACAGGATCGAGAACTCCCTGGTGACCGTGCGCGAACCGCTCGAGCACGTCGTGCACTGGCGCGGGTTCGACTGACGGAGCGGGTCCGGTGCCCGGCGTCGGAGTCGGCCGCAGCGAGCGGCGAGCGTGCAGCCTCAGGCGTTCGGTCCGCAACGGCGACCCCTGCGAAAGCAGCCCCGGCGCGACCCTCGCTAGTGTCGGCCCGATGCAGCCCCGACAGCAGACGGTCCGCATCCCCCGATGGGCCCAGGGCCGTCCCGGTTTCGGCCAGGGCGGATGGTCCTCGGCCCAGTTCGCCACAGCGATCGGCGAGCCGGTCACCATCGACCTGCGCTCGGGCGTGCCGCTCGAGGAAGACCTCGCGGTGCTCGACGTCGACGGGGGCTGGGAGCTGCGCCATGGCGACACCGTGATCATGGCAGCCCGTCCCCGGGACGTGGTGTTCGCCACGGTGCAGCCGGTGTCGATCGCCGAAGCGGTCGTGGCGCGGTCCGGCTTCGACCTCGACGCCGACAGCCACAACGCGCCCGACTGCTTCTCCTGCGGGGTGCGCGAGCGCACCATGCGGATGCATCCGGGCGCGGTGCCCGGAGGCGAGCCCAGGGTGGCCAGCGACTGGACCCCGCCGGCCTGGGTCGGCGATGACGACGGGGTCGTCGACGAGGCCGTGGTGTGGACCGTCATGGATTGCGCCCAGGGGTTCTTCGTGGGCCGGATCCCCGAGCGGCGCTCGGCGCTGACCGTGCGCTACGCCGCCGAGGTCCTCGCCCCGGTGCGGGTCGGGCAGACCTATGCGGTGGTGGCCGGTCCCGGTCACTGGCCCGGCGGGTGGGACGGCCGCAAGCGGGGCGCCGCCGCCGTGGTGCTGGCCGAGGACGGCACCGTGGTGGCACAGGCCGATTCGCTCTGGGTGGCCCCGCGCGAGAGCTGAGCCCGGACCGGACGCGCCGACGGCCGGCCCCGCGTGGTGGACCACGCAGAACCGGCCGTCGGGTCGGTCAGGGTCGGATCAGACCGGCTGGGCCTGCGCCTGGCGGGCGAGGTCGGCGTCGGTCGGCAGTTCGACGTTGTAGAGCTTCTGGGCGTTGCCCCACAGGATCGCCTGCTTCTGCTCCGGCGTGGAGTCGGACAGACCGGCGTCGATGCGGTCGAACACCTCCTCGCCGTAGAGCGAGGTGGGGTGCGGGAAGTCGGTCTCGAACAGGATGCGGTCGACGCCGACCTTGTCGATCAGGCGACGAGGGGCGATCTGCTCGAACCAGTAGCAGGCGAACACGTTGCGGGCGAAGTACTCGCTCGGCAGCATGTCGAGGTCGGGACGTTCCTCGGGGACCCGGTTGCCCAGGAACTGGTAGTCGAGGGCCTCGAGCACGAAGGGGATCCAGCCGATGCCCGACTCGACCGACACGAACTGGATGTCGGGGAAGCGGGACAGCACGCCGGACACGAGCAGGTCCGACATCTGGATGGCGTTCTTGAGGAAGACCTCCACCGACCCGGCGGTGAAGGTGGCCATCTTGCCGTAGACCTCCATCATCTCCTTGGTCATGCCACCTTCCATGTTCCCCGAACCGATGTGGAACGAGATCGGCAGGCCGAGGTCGACGGCGGTCTGCCACAGCGGGTCCCACGCCCGGTCGCCGAGCATGGGCTGGCCGAACTTGTGGGGCTCACCGGTGAACAGGATGCCCTTGTGGCCCATGGCGGCACAGCGCTCGACTTCTTTGACCGCGGCCTTGATGTCCCAGAACGGCGTGGAGGTGATCGGCAGCAGACGACGCGAGTCGGCCGACGCCCACTCGGTCTGCCAGTCGTTGTACGCCTCGACGCAGGTGAGCATCAGCTCGGGGTCCTGCAGCTTGAGGAACTGCTGGGCGCCGAAACCGGCCACGTTCGGGTACATCACCATGGCCCAGATGCCCATGGAGTCCATGTACTTCAGTCGCTCGTCGGCGTCGTAGGCGCCCGGGTGCATGTCGGCGTAGGTCTGCGGGTAGTCCTTGAAGTCCCCGCGGCCGGCGGTGGCGAGCAGTCCGGCCAGCGACACCATCTTGCCGTCGATCACCCAGATGTCGCGGCCCTTGGCATCCCGCTCGAGGCGGGGCACCCGGTCCTTCATGGAGGCAGGGACCCGGCTGGTCCACAGGTCCGGCTGCTCGCTGACGTGCGTGTCCACGTCGATGATGGAATACCCACTCATGATTTCCCCCTTCGGTCCACCCAGTCTCTCACCCCGGTGGCTCGTCTGACGAGATGCATTGGTCACATCCGGATCGGCGGGTCAGAACGCGTCGAGCTCGATGCCGAGCACCAGGCGGCCCACCTGGTGCGAGACCCGGTCCTGGTGGACGTTGATGTGCAGCGGCATCGCCCGGAAGTCCCGCTGGCGACGGTGGAACGAGCCGCTCTCGCGCAGCGCGGTGCCGCCCTGGCTGCGCTCGAGGAGGTCCATGGCCTCCACCAGCTGGTTGACCGCCATCGACACGATGGCCATCTGCCGGAGGTAGTCGGCCTCGGTCGGGGTCTGGCCGGCCTCGATGCGGCGGTCGACCTCGAGCGAGGCCATCTCGACCGCGGCGCGCGCTGCGGCGGTGAGGGCGGCGGCCCGGCCGATGTTGATCTGCACCGTGGGTCGCTCGACCATGGCCTTGCCCATGATCACCCGGCGCCGTCGCGCCGCCGCCGTTGCCTCGGCCAGTGCGCCGCGGACCACGCCGACGGCCATCCAGCCGAGCCACAGGTCGGACAGGCCCACCCAGTCCTCCCGGTAGCGGTGGTGCACCACCGGGGCGTGACGCAGCGATTCCGCCCGGTTCGCCCCGTACCAGGCCACACAGCGGTCGAGCGGCACCCGGACCGCGCGGTAGAACACGTCGTCGGTGGCCGAGGCCCGCAGCCCGCTGCCATCCCAGGTCGGGTCGACGCTGATGCCTGCTGACGCGGCCGGGACGACCGTGAACCGAAGATCGAGTGGGCGGACCGGCTGGCCGTCGTCGCCGACGACGGCGAAGGCCACCCCGTAGTGGTCGGCGTAGCGGCAGCCGGTGCTCCAGGTCGCCTGCCCGTCGAGGACGACCTCGTCGCCGTCGATGCGGCCGTAGACCGAGCTGCCCGCACCGGCCCCCATCGACACCCACTCGCCGCGGGCCACGATCTGCCGCAGGAACGCCAGATGGTCGGGGCCGAGCGCACCGACGAAGAGGTGGAACAGGCAGAGGTGGTTCCACAGGCACCAGGCCAGGCTCGGGCACTCGGCCGCGACGGCCTCGAGCTCGCGGCCCATCCGGCCGATCTCATCCTCGAGGCCGCCGAGCTCGCGGCTTGCCGACATGCGCATGACCTCGCTGCCGCGCAGCGACTCGATCACCGCGGAGGCCACGGTGCGGGTCCGGTCGGACTCCTCGGCCTGGGCGGCGATGGCCGCCAGGAACGGGGCGACCCGCAGCGCGTCGACCGGTGCGGTGAGGAACGCCGCCACGGGGTCGTCGTCGAGCTGGTCGTCGCGGGCGCTCGGGCCGGTTGCGGTGGGGGCGGTCACAGCGGGGGAGGTCACACGGTCACGGTAACCGACCGCGGTCATGGCTCGTCGGCCCGTCGCCGGGGTGCAACGAAGTGCTGGTGGGGCGCGGTACACTGCTGCTTGCGCCGTCCGTGCCGCGCTCCCGCCCCTGGCGGGGCCCGGCACATCCGCCCACCGGGCGGTCGTGCGCAGCGATAGGCGGGCCCGGGCCCGCGACCTGCGATCGGTGCCGCAGTGGCGCCGGTCGACAGCCTGTGGCGGACACAGGCACCTCAGAGGCGACGAAAGCAGGACGGACAGTCGATGCCCGACACCCGGCAGCTCGAGTCGGCGATCTGGTCGATCGCCGACGGACGAGCCACCGACGAAGACCTGGCCCGGTTCCATGCCGATGCCGGTCTGACGCTGCGTCTCCTCGATCGCCTCATCACCGACGCCGAGGAGGACCTGGCCACGGTGTCGCGGTTGCCGGGCGAGGAACGCGAGCAGGTCCGCGCCGACTTCCTCGAGACCCTCGACGGGCTGCTGAGCGCCGAACAGATCCTCCGACCGAACGCGCCGGGTCCCCAGCGTCACGCGAACGGGTCGGCATCGGCGCGGGCGACGGCCACCGTCGTGGCCGAACCGGTCGACGAATCGCTGCTCGCCCCGGCCGAGGTGCAGCTGCAGGCCTCCTGGGCCTCCGGCCAGGTCGTGGTCTGGGCCGGTGGACGAGGGGTCGAGCCGGAAGGCGCCGAGGCGTTGTCGGTCCGGCTCGCCGCCGCCGGTGGACCCCCGAGCGGTGGTGAAGCCCTGCGTGGCGTCGCCCTGAGCAGCGGGGTGCGGGCCGAGGGGCTGGCCTTTGCCATGTCCCACGTCCTGGGTTGGCTGGTGGCCGTCGGCGGCGGGCACGGTGCCGAGGGCCTCGGTGCCTCGGTGCGCTGGCTGGGCCGGGTCGCGGTCGAGGGGGTGCGACTGGCCGCACGGGGCTCGGTCCTGCCGTCGTTGCAGGTCCGCCGGCGCAGTGAGGGCCGTCACATCGATGCCGCAGTCGGCTGGCAGCCGGCGCTGGTCGATCAGTCGCTGGTGGAGGCCTTGGCAGCCGCGATGCCGGCCACGGTCGCCGTCGCCGCCCAGAACGGCCAGAACGGCCAGAACGGCCAGAACGGCCAGAACGGCCAGAACGGCGCCGGGCAGACCAACGCCAATGCCCGTTCGACGGTGCTGGCGATCATCACCGCAGTGGTCGATGCCATCGTCGGCGAGAGCATCGAACGCATGGAGTTCCCGGCGGCACCACCCACCGCCAATGTCCCGACCGACCTCGACGACACCGTGATCGCCAGGATGGACGGCACGCCGTTCAAGGCCCCGGCCCGGCTGGTGTCGGACCTGGCCAAGAAGCTCGATCAGTGGTCGCGCCCGGTGACCACCAGCCAACGTGCCACCCTCATCATCGAGCTGTCGGCGCCGGATTCGGGCGGGGTGTGGATGATCTCCGTGTTCGCCCGGGGCGAGAAGGAGAGCCTGCTGACCGTCGACGACGCGCTGCGCCGCGAGAACGCCCGCGACGTCGGCCGGGGCGGGGTGGCCGCCGAATGGGCCCGGCTGGGCCGGCTGTTCCCCAGCCTCGGACGCGCCGCGGCGTCACGCCAGGGCAAGGTGGCGTTGAGCCAGCCTGAGGCCTGGGCGTTCATGACCACGCTGGGCCCGGCCCTGGCCTCGGTGGGCTTCGACGTGCGGGTGCCGGCGCTGTCGCGGCGCAAGCTGAAGCCGGCCCTGCGCCTGTTCGCCGAGACGGCCGCGGGGTCGGTGGTCGGGGTGAACCAGCTGTCCAACGTCGCCTGGTCGGTGTTGTTCGACGACGTGGAGCTGACCGCCGCCGACGTGGCCCGTCTGGCCCGGCAGGCCCGCCCGCTGGTGCAGTCCCGCGGCAAGTGGATCGAGCTCGACCGGGTCGACCTCGAGGCCGCCGCCGCGGCGCTGGCCGAGCGGGAGTCGGTGACCCAGCTCACCGGTGCCGAGATCCTCCGCCAGAGCATGGGCCTGGGCGGTGGCGGCCTCGCCGGCGGCGTCGTGGTCCAAGGCAACAGCTGGGCCACCGACATCGTGCGCAAGGCCGGCGAGGCGTCGATGGAGCTCGACACGTCGCCGACGGGCTTCAACGGCGAGCTGCGTACCTACCAGGCCGAGGCCCTGGCCTGGCTGGGATTCCTCGACGCCGCCGAGCTCGGTGGCTGCTTGGCCCTCGACATGGGCCTGGGCAAGACCCCCACCGTGCTGGCCCATCTGGCCCGCTCCGCCGGATCCGGTCCGGTGCTGGTGGTGGCGCCCGCGGCCGTGGTCGGCAACTGGGCGGCGGAGGCGGCCCGCTTCGCGTCGGGTCTGCGGGTGGTCGTCCATCACGGTGCCTCACGGGCCACCGCCGCCGAGCTGCAACGCGAGATCGTCGGTGCCGACCTGGTGATCACCACCTACGCCACGGCGGTGCGTGACGTCGAGGCGCTGGCCACCACGTCCTGGGCCCGGTTGGTGCTCGACGAGGCCCAGGCCATCAAGAACCCGGCCAACGAGACCTCCCAGCAGCTGCGCCGGCTGCCCGCACGCAGCCGTATCGCCCTCACCGGCACCCCGGTGGAGAACGGCCTGGGAGACCTGTGGGCCATCCTCGACTTCACCAACCCGGGCCTGGTCGGGACCCGACCGGCGTTCCTCGCCCAGATGGCCGGCGACGGCGAGGCCGCGCTGCGGACGCTCAACGGCATCCTGCTGTTCCGCCGCACCAAGGCCGAACCCGAGGTCGCTGCGGAGCTGCCGGACAAGATCGACGAGCTCGACCACTGCACGATGACCCCCGAGCAGATCGGGCTCTACCAGGCGGTGCTCGACCAACTGGTACGCAACATGGCCGACAGCGAGGTCGAGGCCGAGGCCAAGAAGGGCGCGGTGCTCGCCGCGATCACCGCCCTCAAGCAGATCTGCAACCACCCCGCGGCCTACCGTGACGACGGCGAGCCGCTCGCCGGCCGCTCCGGCAAGCTGGCCCGGCTGGAGGAGATCGTCGAATCGGTCTTCGCCGCAGGGGAGCGGATCTTGGTCTTCACCCACTTCGCGTCGTGGGGCCGGCGGCTCGCCGAGCACCTCACCGAGGTCACCGGGCAGCCGGTGGCGTGCTACGACGGCAGCCTGCCCCGGACGGTGCGCGACACCATGGTCAGCGAGTTCCAGGCCCTCGAGGGCCCCGGGGCGATGGTGCTGTCGCTCAAAGCCGGCGGCACCGGGTTGAACCTCACCTCGGCCAACCACGTAGTGCTCTACGACCGCTGGTGGAACCCCGCCGTCGAGGACCAGGCTCGCGACCGGGCGTGGCGGATCGGCCAGGGACGCACGGTGATCTCCCATCGCCTGGTGTGCCCCGGGACCATCGACGAACGGGTCGAGGAGGTGGTGGCCGGCAAGCGGCACATCGCCGACGTCGTGCTGCCGCGGTCGAGCTCGTTGGCCGACCTCAACACCGACCAGTTGCGCCTGGCCCTGGGCCTGCGTCCGGACGAACTGCTGACCGGGGACGAACGATGAACCAACGCAAGGCCTCCCGCTCCAACCAGCGCCGTCGTGGGGCGAAGCGCCCCCAACCCTCGGCCGTCGACTGCTGGGTGCTGCCCACCGCCGCGTTGCCCGAGGTCGAACCGATCGTGATCCCGGCCGATGTGGGCGCCATGCTGCGCTCGCTGGGCGACCCGCCCATGCGCAACGGGGTCGCCGCCGCCGGGTACTTCACGACGGTGGTCGAGCGGGCCGCCGGGGTCGCCCTGGCCCTGGCCCTCAGCGCCGACCTGGTGGCCCCGGCCGACGCCGAGGACTGACCGGCCCGCCGAGGACTGACCGGCCCGCCGGGTACGGACGGCCCGATGGTACGGACGGCCCGATGGTACGGACGGCCCGATGGTACGGACGGCCCGATGGTACGGACGGCCGGCGGGTCAGCGGGATTCGGCGACGAGCAGGGCGCGCGTGCGGGCCCGGACGTGCGGGTCCTCGTCGAACTCCACGGCGGCGAAGTCGGTGGCCCCGGCGTCAC
>CAIXPF010000006.1 GCA_903921205.1 uncultured Acidimicrobiia bacterium
GATGTCCCCGTTCACAACGAGCGGACGATGTCCCCGTTCACAACGAGCGGACGATGTCCCCGTTCACAACGAGCGGACGATGTCCCCGTTCACAACGAGCGGACGATGTCCACCATGTGGGCCCCGGCCTCGGTCGGGTTCAGACCGATCCGGACGCCGGCGTCACGCAGCGCGTCCATCTTGGCCTGGGCGGTGCCCTTGCCGCCGGAGACGATGGCGCCGGCGTGGCCCATCTTCTTGCCGGCCGGGGCGGTACCACCGGCGATGTAGGCCGAGACCGGCTTGGTCATGTGGTTCTTGATGAACTCGGCGGCCTCTTCCTCGGCCGAGCCGCCGATCTCACCGATCATCATGACGGCCTTGGTGTCGGGATCGGCCTCGAACGCCTGCAGGCAGTCGATGAAGCTCGTACCGGGCACCGGGTCGCCGCCGATGCCGACACAGGTGGTGACACCGATGTCCTGCTGCTGCAGTTCGTACAGCGCCTGGTAGGTGAGCGTGCCGGACCGGCTCACGATGCCGACCGGGCCGCCGGGCTTGGCGATGTGACCGGCGGTGATCCCGATGTTGCACTTGCCGGGGCTGATGATGCCGGGGCAGTTCGGGCCGAGCAGACGCACGTTCGGGAAGTCCCGCTTGAGCTTGTTGAAGAACCACGCCTCGTCGTGCGCCGGCACACCCTCGGTGATGCAGGCGATGAACTCGACGCCACCCTCGGCAGCCTCCATCACGGCGTCACGGACACCGGGAGCGGGGATGAAGATGCAGCTGGCGTTGGCGCCGGTCTCGCGCACGGCGTCGGCCACCGAGGCGAAGATCGGGATGCCATCGACGTCGGTGCCGGCCTTCTTGGGGTTCGTGCCACCGACCACGTTGGTTCCGTAGGCCCGGTTGGACAGGCCGTAGTAGCGACCCTGCGAGCCGGTCAGGCCCTGGTAGATGACCTTGGTGTTCTCGTCGACGAAAATGCTCACTTGGGGGTTCCTCCTGCGAGCTCGACGGCCTTGCGGGCCGCGGTGAGCATGTCCGGTGCCATCTGCAGCTTGTCCGACAGGTGGCCGGCGAGGATCGCCCGGCCCTCATCGGCGGTGGTGCCGTCGAGACGAATGACGATGGGGGCATCGATGGAGACCGAAGCGAGCGCCTGGACGATGCCGTTGGCCACCTCTTCGCCCTTGGTGATGCCACCGAAGATGTTGATGAAGATCGACCGCACGTTGGGGTCGTTGTTGATGACCTCGAGCGCCCCGGCCATGACCGCAGCATTCGAGCCGCCGCCGATGTCGAGGAAGTTGGCGGGCTTGCCGCCGACCTGGTTGACGATGTCGACGGTGGACATGGCCAGACCGGCGCCGTTGGCGATGACGCCGACCGACCCCTCGAGGCCGACGTACTGCAGGCCCTTCTCATGGGCCTCCGTCTCGCGCTGGTCACGCACCTGCGTGGCGTCGTAGGCCTCGTAGTCGGCATGCCGGAACAGGCTGTTGGCGTCGAGGGACACCTTGGCGTCGAGCGCGTGCACCTCGCCGGTGGGCTTGAGGATCAGCGGGTTGATCTCGACGAGATCGGCGTCGCCCTCGGTGTAGGCCCGGTAGAGCTTCTTGAGGATGTCGACGGTGCCCTCGGTGGCCGCGGGGTTGAGCTTCGCCGCCGCCACCCACTCGCGTGCGGTGGCATCGGTGAGCCCGTCCACCGGGTCGACCCAGATCTTGGCAATGGCGTCGGGGTTCTCCTCGGCCACGGCCTCGATCTCGACACCGCCCTGAGCGGACAGCATGCCGAGGTACTTCTTCGCCGAGCGGTCGAGGGTGAACGACGCGTAGTACTCCTCGGCGATGTCGGAGGCCACCTCGATCCACACCACGTGGACGATGTGACCCTTGATGTCCATCCCGAGGATGTTGCCGGCGTGGGTGCGGACCTCGTCGGCGGAGTTGGCCAGCTTGATACCGCCGGCCTTGCCCCGGCCGCCCACCTGGACCTGCGCCTTGACCACCACCGGGTAGCCCACGCGCTCGGCGATGGCGACGGCTTCGTCCACCGTGCTGGCGACGTCGCCGGCCGACACGGGGATACCGAAGCGGGCAAAGAACTGCTTGCCTTGGTACTCGTACAGATCCAAGTAGCTGGCCTTTCTACGTTGTGAGCTCGGCAATGCTGACGGCGGCACCCGACACCCGGGCGGGCTGGGGCGTCCGCCGCAACGGCATCAGGACGACCCGGCGATCTCCCGGTCATCGAGGGCCTGGGCCAACCACGACGTGATGGCCTCCATCGACGCACCGGGGGTGAACACCGCTGCCACCCCCTGCGACTGCAGGACCGGGATGTCGGCATCGGGGATGATCCCGCCGCCGAACACGAGGACATCGTCGAGGCCCCGGTTGCGCAACTCCTCGATCACCCGGGGGAACAGGGTGAGGTGGGCTCCCGACAGCATCGAGAGACCCACTGCATCGGCGTCCTCCTGGAGGGCCGCCTCCGCAACCTGCTCGGGGGTTTGGAATAGGCCGGTGTAGATGACCTCGAAGCCGGCATCCCGCAGGAGCCGAGCGATCACCTTCACACCACGATCGTGCCCATCAAGGCCCGTCTTGGCCACCACGACTCTGTAGCGCCGTTGCATCGACCGGATACTAGGTGTGAGCAGGTCACGGCTTGCAATCGAGGGGCGGCCTAACCTCGTGCGATGCCCGTTGGACGTACCACGACCCGTAGCGAGGTGCGGGCCATCGCCATGGTCGCCGCAGCACTGCTCGTCATCGTCGGAGGCATCGCACTGTTCCTCAACGTCGTCGCGAGCCGCGGCGACGTGCAGATCCGCCTCGGCGACGACTACTTCAACGCCGGCGACGCCGCCGACATCGCCGACGACATCCGCGACCGCGGGCCGGTCCTGTTCTCCGACCTCGCCGGGGGCAGCCGCGACATCGTCGTGAACCACCTCGGCGACACGGCGGACGAAGGTTGGGTGGCCTTCGAGGCCCGCCGGGCCGGCGACCCGCGCGACTGCCAGGTGTCCTGGAACGCCGAACGATCCCTCTTCGAGTACTCCTGCGACGACACGGTGACCTTCCCTCCCGACGGCACCGGGCTGGAACAACTCTCCGTCGCCATCACCGACGGCCGGATCGTGGTCGACATCAACGCCGCTCAGCGGGGTTCGACCACCGTGCCCGAGACCTCCGGGTCGACGATCGTCATCTCCGGGAAGTGATCGCCGTCTCCCGCTGATCGAGGGGAGAGTTGCTCGAGGGGAGAGTTGATCGTCGTTCGATGCGGCCTATGGCGTCGGTGGACCCGCCTGCTCGGCGAGGTTCCCCACGATGTGACCGTCTCGGCACGCGACGTCACGGTACGGTGACGCACGGAGACCGGATGCCGAACGAGTCCACCGGCAGTCCGAAGGCAGGATCTGGCGTGTTCAGCAGCGGCAACGGCAACGCGGACGTCGCAACCGGACCGCGGACCCCGTATCCGGCGGCGCTGGTGGACCGCCTGCTCGCCGTCATCGCCGGCATCAACGCCGACCTCGACCACGACGTGGTGCTGGCACGGATCTGCCGCGCCTGCGTCGAGATGGCCGGCGCCGATGCCGCCGGGTTCATCTCCTTCGACGACGCCCAGGCCAGGCTCGTGGCCGGGGTCGGCTTCCCGGCGGCGATCCACACCATCACCATTCCCCGCGACGACGCCGAGCTGCTGTCGTTGGCCTCCCATCCCCGCCGGCTCACCCTCACCGACGCCCACGTCCAGCTGGCCCACCGGCCCGACCTGCTCGCTGCGCTCACCGGGCTCAACACCGTCGTCGTCATCCCGGTGTTCGCCCGCAGCCAGGTCGTCGGGGCCCTGGTGGTGGCGTTCGCTCCGATCGGACACCCGCTCGGCGCGGACCAACGGACCCTCCTCGACCTGCTCGCCGGCCACGGTGGCGCCGCCGTCGCCAACGCGGTGGCCTTCGAGGACGCCGTACGCCGCCAGGCCCACGAGAAGGCCGTGATCGATGCCGTCGCCGACGGGGTGGCCACGCTCGACGGCGAGGGACGGGTGACCAGCTGGAACCGGGCTGCGGCCGAGCTCACCGGGCGGTCCGCCGAACAGGTCGTCGGGCAACCCGTGCCCTTCCCCATCGGCGGCCCGCAGGAGCCGGTCGAGCACCGCATCGACGACCACCGGTGGCTCGAGATCGTCGCCACCCCGCTCGACGGGGGCAAGGTGGTGGTGCTGCACGACATCAGCCGCCAGAAGGCCCTCGACACCGCCAAGGCCATGTTCGTGGCCGCCACCAGCCACGAGCTGAAGACCCCGCTCACCGTCATCACTTCCTATGCGGACTGGCTGCGCGACCACGGCGAATCAGCCGAGCTCACCACCCGCAAGACTGCGTACGAGGCCATCGCCGACAGCGCCGACGACCTCTACCGGATCGTCGAGAAGGTCCTGCTGATCGCCAAGACCGAGGCCGGGCCCATCGACCTGCGCCCTCAGCGGCTCGACCCCGACCAGCTGATCCGGGCGGCGGCCGCCCCCTTCGCCTTTCCCGGTGGGCGCCACGAACTGCACCTCGACATCGCCCCGGGCCTGCCCGCCATCTGGGCTGATCCGCAAGCGCTGCGCACGGTGCTGGGCCAGCTGGTGGAGAATGCCGTCAAGTACTCACCCGATGGCGGCAGGATCGTCGTGCGGGCCGAGCAGGCCCGGCACCGCCACCAACCGGATCGGGCCATGGTCCGCTTCGCAGTGCGCGATGCCGGCATCGGCCTGGCCGCGGACGAGATCGAGCACCTGTTCGACCCCTTCTACCAGGGAGAATCGCGCAGCGGCGTCCGGGGAGGCGTGGGGCTGGGCCTGTCCATCGTCCGGCGCCTCATCGAGGGCCACGGCGGCGAATGCGGGGCATCCGGAGCGTTGGACCGGGGTTCCGAGTTCTGGGTCACCATCCCGGTGGCGCAGGACGAACAACACGACCTGGCCTGATCTGCGACTGCGACTGCGACTGCGACTGCGAACGACCGGACACGACCGGCCGGACGATCAGCCGAGCGGGACCCCGGCCAGTGCCGGCCAGAGCCCCGGGCCCGTGGTGACCACGTCGTAGAGCGATGCGCCGGTTGCCCCTTCGGCCCGCACCGCGCCGACCATGGCCTGCACCTCGGACACCGTGACCAGATCGGCGACACCCCCGACCAGGTGCACCGGGTAGTCGGGCCGGCCGGCCAGGGCGCGCAAGCGGCGGATGTTCTCCGCCGTGGACGCCGCCGCATCGCGCCACGGGGAGGAGGCCAACCGGTTGGTCCAATAGTTCATCGGCACGAACACCCCGCACTGCGCCGCCAGCATCGCCCAGTCGAACCCCGGCCAGTAGTTGGGGTTCACGTCCTGCATGGTCGTGGGCGGCACGACGATGGCCCCCACGACGTCGGTGGGCCGCAGCGCCCCGCGCACCCGGGTGACGAGGTCGGCCAAGCGGGCATTACGCAGCGCCACGTCGGGTTCGAGGCGCGACTCGATGTCGAGCGCGAAACCGTCGAACCGGCCGGCTCCGATCACGGCCCAGCTGCGACGCAGATCGAGATCCTGGTCGGTATGGGTCGGCAGGTACCAGGCCACGACCGCCATACCGGCCTGATGCGCGGCGTCGACCAGGCCGAAAAGCCGGTCCCGCTCCAACAGGTCGTCCGCCGGGGCCGGCCGGTCGTACCGGGCGGTCTGCAGGAACACCGTCCGCACGCCGCGCGCCGCCAGGCCGGCGAGGTCGGCGGCGACGATGCGGGGCGTACCGCTACCGCTGTAGGCCACCGACCAGTCGAACACGTCGAGCCAGCAGCCGAGGCCACGGTAGGGATCGAGCGAGAAGGCCGGAGCCGGCGCCAACGCAACGTCGGCAGCACCGAGCGGAACCGACGCCGGCGTGCCCACGAACGGAACCCGGGACGCGTCGGCCTGATCGGTCGGTGCGCCCCGGCTGCCGCAGGCTCCCGACACCAGCAGCGCCGGCACTGCGCCACCGGCCACCGACAGGAACCGGCGGCGAGTCCAGCGGCTGGTCACCTACAACCGTTCCAGCGGCGCCCACGACAGCAGCAGCTGGCGCTCCCCCGCTTCGGGGAACCGCACGACAGCCACCGCCTTGTCCCCGTCACCCTCGATGCTCAGGATCACCCCGTCACCGAAGCGCGGGTGACGGACGTCCTCCCCCACCCGGAACCCCATCGCATGGGCGTTCGACGGTTTCGGCGGCGACGGGGCCGGCGACGACGACCCCGTGGCACGACCGGACCGACCGCCACCGGGCGCGCCGAACGACCCGGCCGAGGACCGAACGGCGCGATCGACGAGTCGTTCCCGGCCGGCGTCGGGATTGCCGAGACGGCCCGAACGGCCGGTACGGCGGTTGCCGCCGACCTCCTCGATCAACTCGGCCGGGATCTCCTCGATGAACCGGCTCGGCGGGTTGTACTGGGTGGAGCCGAACAGCATGCGGGTCCATGCACTCGACAGGAACAACCGCTGCCGGGCCCGGGTGATGCCGACATAGGCCAGACGGCGCTCCTCCTCCATCTGCTCGGGCTCGCCGATCGAGCGGATGTGGGGGAACACCCCCTCCTCGAGGCCGACCAGGAACACCACCGGGTACTCCAGGCCCTTGGCCGAGTGCAGGGTCATGAGCGTGACCTCGGAGTCGTCGCCACCGAGCGCATCGGTGTCGGCCACGAGCGCCACCTGCTCGAGGAACGCATCGACGTCGTCGAAGTCCTGGGCCACCCCGACCAGCTCGGCCAGGTTCTCGATACGGCCCTCGGCGTCGACGGTGCTCTCGGCCTCGAGCTCGGCGAGGTAGCCGCTGCGATCGAGGATGGCCTCGAGCAGCGACACCGGCCCGTCGGGCACCACGTCGGCGAGCTCGTCCATCAGCCCGACGAAGGCCTCGATGGCCCGTGCCGCCCGGGTGGACAAGCCCACGTCGTCGGCCCGGCGCAGCGCACCGAAGAAGGTCAACCCATGGGCCCGGGCGTAGGCGTCGAGCCGGCCCTCGGAGGTGTCGCCGATCCCCCGCTTGGGCACGTTGAGGATGCGCTTGACCGACACCTCGTCGGCCGGGTTGACCACCGCCTTCACATAGGCCAGCGCATCCTTGACCTCTCGTCGGTCGTAGAAGCGGGTCCCGCCCACCACCTTGTAGGGGATGCCGCCGCGGACGAACTGGTCCTCGAGCACCCGGGACTGGGCATTGGTGCGGTAGAAGACGGCGATCTCGTCCCAGCGGACCGTGCCGCTCTCGTGCAGGCGGGCGATCTCGCGCCCCACCCACTGGGCCTCGTCGGTCTCGTCCTCGGCGTGGTAGCGCCCGATGCGGTCGCCGCCACCGGACTCGGTCCACAGCTCCTTGGGCTTGCGCGACAGGTTGTTGGCAATGACTGCGTTGGCGGCGTCGAGGATGACCTGGGTCGAGCGGTAGTTCTGGTCCAACACCACGACCGTGGCGTCGGGGAAGGCCTGCTCGAACTCCAAGATGTTGCGGATGTCCGCTGCCCGGAACGAGTAGATGGACTGGTCGCTGTCGCCCACCACGAACACGTTGCGATGCTCGGCGCCGAGCATCAGCACCAGCTCGTTCTGTACCCGGTTGGTGTCCTGGTACTCGTCGACCAGCACATGGCGGAACCGGCGCTGGTAGTGGGCGAGCACCTCGGGATGGGTACGCAAGAGCCTGACCGTCACCGACAGCAGGTCGTCGAAGTCCATCGCCCCGGCCTGCTGCAGACGCACCTGGTACTCGCGGTAGACCTCGGCGATGCGCTTCTCGAACGGGCCGGCAGCGCGCTCGCGGTAGGCATCGACCCCGACCCCGTCGTTCTTCGCCGCCGAGATGGCCGCCTGCACCGAACGGGCCGGGAACTTCTTGGCGTCGAGGCTGAGATCGCGGATGACGTAGCCGCACAACCGGACCGCATCGGCCTGGTCGTAGATGCTGAAGCTCGACGGGTAGCCGAGCACCCCCACGTCGCGGCGCAGGATGCGCACACAGGCCGAGTGGAACGTCGACACCCACATCTTCTCGGCCACCGGCCCGATGAGCTGGCCCACCCGGTGGCGCATCTCCTGCGCTGCCTTGTTGGTGAAGGTGATCGCCAGGATCTCGAACGGCGAGACCCCGCAGTCCTCGATCAGGTGGGCGATCCGGTGGGTGAGGACCCGGGTCTTGCCGGACCCGGCACCGGCGATGACCAGCAACGGGCCACCGTCGTGGGCCACCGCTTCCCGCTGGGCCGGGTTGAGCCCGTCGAGAAGATCTGCGAGGTCGACACGATGGGCCACGTGCCGAGACTACCGGTGGCCTACGACAGCAGGGCCAACGCCCGGTGCGGTCACTCCCACTCGATGGTGCCAGGCGGTTTCGACGTCACGTCGTAGGCCACCCGGTTGATGCCGCGGACCTCGCCGATGATCCGGCTCGCCATCTTCTCGAGCAGGTCGTAGGGCAGGCGGGCGAAGTCGGCCGTCATGGCGTCCTCGCTGGTCACGGCCCGGATGATGATCGGGTGACCGTAGGTCCGCTCGTCGCCCATCACCCCGACCGAGCGGATGTCGGCAAGCACTGCGAAGGCCTGCCAGATCTCCCGTTCGAGCCCGGCCTTGTGGATCTCCTCGCGCACCACCGCGTCGGCGAGCTGCAGCATCGCCACCCGTTCGCGGGTGACCTCACCGATGATGCGGACCGCCAGGCCCGGACCCGGGAACGGCTGCCGCCACACGATCTCGTCGGGCAGGCCGAGCTCCGAGCCGATCCGTCGTACCTCGTCCTTGAACAGGCTGCGCAGCGGCTCCACCAGCTCGAAGTCGAGATCCTCGGGCAGACCACCCACGTTGTGATGGCTCTTGATCTTGGCCGCCGTCGCCGTGCCCGACTCGATCACGTCGGGGTAGAGAGTGCCCTGGACCAGGAAGCGGGCATCGTCGATGCCCTGGCTGGACTCCTCGAAGACCCGGATGAACAGCTCGCCGATGGTCTTGCGCTTCTGCTCGGGGTCGGTGACCCCGGCGAGACGCTCGAAGAAGCGGTCGGCAGCTCGGGCATGGATGAGTTCGATGCCGAAGTTGCGGTGGAAGGTGTCCTCCACCTGGTCGGCCTCGCCGAGGCGCATCAGGCCGGTGTCGACGAACACGCAGGTCAGCTGCTTGCCGATGGCTCGGTGCACCAGTGCAGCCGCCACCGCCGAGTCGACCCCACCGGACAGGCCGCAGATGGCCCGGCCGTTGCCGACCTGGACCCGGATGTTCTCGGTGGCATGATCGATGACGTTGGTCATCGTCCAGTTCTGGCGGCAGCCGCACACCTCGACCAGGAAGCGCACGAGCAGCTCCTGGCCGTGCGGCGTGTGCACCACCTCGGGGTGGTACTGCACGCCGTAGAGCTGCCGCGCCGGCGACTCGAGCATCGCCACCGGGCAGTCCTCGGTACGAGCGGTGACGTTGAAGCCCTCAGGGACCGAGACGATGGCGTCGAAGTGGCTCATCCACACCGACTGCTGCGGCGGCAGGACCTGGCCGAGCCGGCCACCGCCCTCGACCAAGGTGACCTCGGTGCGGCCGTATTCGCCGCGGCCGGTCTTGGCCACCTCGCCACCGAGCTGGTGGGCGATGAGCTGCGCGCCGTAGCAGATGCCGAGCACGGGGATGCCGAGCTCGTAGATCGCCGGATCGAGCCGCGGGGCACCCTCGACGTGGACCGATGCGGGCCCACCGGACAGCACGATGCCGACCGGGTTTCGGGCGCGCACCTCGGCGGCGCTGATGGTGGAGGGGACGATCTCGGAGTAGACGCGAGCCTCGCGGACGCGCCGAGCGATCAGCTGCGCATACTGGGCGCCGAAGTCGACGACGAGCACCGTGTCGTCACCGGTGGCCCAGCCACCGGTGACCGGTCCGGCCGAACGAGCCGGCCCTGCAGGAGCGGTCATCGCCCCATACCCACGCCCTGACCCTTCTGCAGCGCCTTGCCCTCGGTCTGCAGGGCGGGCGCCACCATGACCTCGGCCTTCTGGAACTCCTTGAGCGTCTGATAGCCGGTGGTGGCCATCGAGGTGCGCAGCGCCCCGAAGAGGTTGAGACGGCCATCGTTCTCGTGGGCGGGGCCCGTGAGGATCTCCTCGAGCGAGCCGCGCTGAGCGGTACGCACCCGCGCCCCTCGGGGCAGGCTGGAGTGGAACGTCGCCATACCCCAGTGCCAGCCCTTGCCCGGCGCCTCGTAGGCAGCGGCGAGCGGTGAGCCGATCATCACGGCGTCGGCACCGCACACGATGGCCTTGGCGATGTCGCCGCCCGTGGCCATGCCACCATCCGCGATGACATGGACGTACACGCCGGTCTCGTCGAGGTGACGCATGCGCGCCGCCCGCACGTCGGCGATGGCGGTGGCCTGCGGAACTCCGATGCCCAACACCCCGCGTGTGGTGCAGGCGTGGCCCGGACCGACCCCGACGAGGACGCCGGCGGCACCGGTACGCATCAGGTGCAGGCCCGCCTGGTAGGACGCACACCCGCCGACGATCACCGGCAGGTCGAGCTCGCGCACGAAGCGCTTGAGGTTGAGCGGCTCGACGGTGCGCGAGACGTGCTCGGCGGACACCACCGTGCCCTGGATGACGAGCATGTCGAGCTCGCCGGCGACGATGGCCGACATCAACATCGTGGCCCGCTGCGGGGTCACTGCGGCCACTGCGGTCACACCGGCGGCCTTGATCTCCTTGATGCGGGCGGTGACCAGCTCGGGCTTGAGCGGCTCGGCGTAGATCTCCTGCATCCTCCGGGTGGCCTTCTCGACGTCGAGGTGGGCGATCTCCTCGAACAGCGGCTCCGGGTCCTCGTAGCGGGTCCACAGGCCTTCGAGGTTCAGCACGCCGGCGCCACCGAGACGACCGATCTCCATGGCGGTGGCCGGGCTGACAACCCCGTCCATCGCCGAGCCGAGCACCGGCAGCTCGAAGCGGAACGCGTCGATCTGCCAGGCGATGTCGACATCCTCAGGGTCGCGGGTGCGCCGCGACGGCACGATCGCGATGTCGTCGAAGCCGTAGGCACGGCGCCCCGACTTGCCCAGTCCGATTTCGATCTCGGCCATCATGAACTCCCTGTGAGGTTGCGAGGTAGCTGTCGTGTCTGGGCCCCGGACCACGGGCGGGTCGCACGCAGGGCCTTGCAGCCTGCGGCGCCTCCGGCACCATCACCGGGGCCATCGAGTCGTACGTTCCTGGCGGGCCGGTGGCGCAGCGAGCCGCCCAGTACCTGCTGGGTATCGCTGTCGCACGCAAGCGTCGGCATGAGCCGTGCCCTTCCCAACCAGCCCCTGACACGCCCCGGAAGCGGTTATCCGGGGCCTCCGCCGGCCCTGCTGGAAGGACCGGCGACCATGGGACGACGCCGAGATCTTAGTGCCGACAGCAGGGCTCGGACCGAATCTGCCCGCCGGCAGAAAACGGTGCCCGACCGATGACGGAACGGCCACCGGCGCGCCGACGAGCGACGCCGCAGAGCGGTCCCCACAACGCCGATCAGCCGACCCCGGAGGGTCGGCTGATCGGTACCAGCGGTTGATTCCGGGGGGTGCTATCAACCCGCCGGTGAACGTGGCCGAACCCGCACAACCGGGCCGGCCGACGGCATCACATCATGCCGGGCATGCCACCCATGCCACCCATGCCGCCACCCGGCGGCATGGCACCGGCGGGCTCCGGCTTGTCGGCGATGAGCGCCTCGGTGGTCAGCAGCAGGGCTGCGATCGAGCAGGCGTTCTGCAACGCTGCCCGGGTGACCTTGGCCGGGTCGATGACGCCGGCCTTGACCAGGTCGACGAACTCGCCGGTTGCAGCGTTGAAGCCGATCGAACCCTCCGAGGAGGCGACCTGCCCGACGATGACCGCACCCTCGAAGCCCGCGTTGGCGGCGATGAGCCGAGCCGGGGCGTCCAGCGACCGCGACACGATGGTCGCACCCACCTTCTCATCACCCTCGAGCGTGGCGACCACGGCGTCGACCGCGGCGCGAGCACGCACCAGCGCCGTGCCGCCACCGGCGACCACACCTTCTTCGATGGCGGCCCGGGTCGCGGACAGCGCATCCTCGATGCGGTGCTTCTTCTCCTTGAGCTCCACCTCGGTGGCGGCGCCGACCTTGATCACCGCAACACCGCCGGCCAGCTTGGCCAGGCGCTCCTGCAGCTTCTCGCGGTCCCAGTCGGAGTCGGTGTCCTCGATCTCCCGACGGATCTGCGCCACCCGGCCGGTGACGTCGTCACTGCTGCCGGCGCCCTCGATGATGGTGGTGTTGTCCTTGGAGATGACCACCTTGCGGGCCCGACCGAGCAGGTCCAGGGTCACGTTGTCGAGCTTGAGCCCGACCTCCTCGGCGATGACGGTACCGCCGGTGAGCACGGCCATGTCCTGCAGCATCGCCTTGCGGCGCTCGCCGAAGCCCGGAGCCTTCACGGCGACCGAGTTGAAGGTGCCACGGATCTTGTTGACCACCAGGGTGGCCAGCGCCTCACCGTCGACGTCCTCGCTGATGATCAGCAACGGCTTGCCCGACTGCACGACCCGCTCGAGGGTGGGCAGCAGGTCCTTGATCGAGCTGATCTTGGACTGGTGCAGGAGGATGTAGGGGTCCTCCAACACGGCTTCCTGGCGCTCGGGATCGGTCATGAAGTACGGCGACAGGTAGCCCTTGTCGAACTGCATGCCCTCGGTGAACTCGAGCTCGGTGCCGAAGGTGTTCGACTCCTCGACGGTGACCACACCGTCCTTGCCGACCTTGTCGATGGCCTCGGCGATGACCTCGCCGATGGAGGGATCGGCAGCGGAGATGGCCGCGACCTGGGCGATCTCCTCCTTGCCACCGATCTCGGTGGCCTGGGCCTTGATCGAGGCGACCGCAGCGGCGAGCGCCGCCTCGATGCCCTTCTTCAGGCCCATCGGGTTGGAGCCGGCAGCCACGTTGCGCAGACCCTCGCGCACCAGGGCCTGAGCCAACACCGTGGCCGTGGTCGTGCCGTCACCGGCGACGTCGTTGGTCTTGGTGGCGACTTCCTTGACCAGCTGGGCGCCCATGTTCTCGTACGGGTCCTCGAGCTCGATCTCCCGAGCGATGGACACGCCGTCGTTGGTGATGGTGGGCGCACCGAACTTCTTGTCCAGCACGACGTTGCGACCACGTGGCCCGAGGGTCACCTTGACCGCGTCGGCCAGCTTGTTGACGCCGGCCTCGAGGGCACGACGTGCTTCTTCGTCGAATGCAAGCAGCTTGCTCATCGGGGGATGCCTGCTCTCAGCCGACGACGGCCAGGACGTCGCGGCTGGAGAGGATCAGCAGGTCCTCACCGCCGACCGCGATCTCGGTGCCGCCGTACTTCGAGTAGACGACCCGGTCGCCGACCTTGACGTCGCTGGGGATCAGCTCGCCGGTCTGCTCGGAGCGCTTACCGGGGCCGACGGCAAGGACTTCGCCCTGCTGGGGCTTCTCCTTGGCGGTGTCGGGGATCACCAGGCCGCTGGCCGTGCGCTCCTCGGCTTCCAGCGGGCGAACAACAATACGGTCCTCGAGGGGACGAAGGTTCATGGATCGAGCCTCCAGATTGGATGGCGGTGCTCGTTAGCACTCGCGGGTGGCGAGTGCTAACGATAGGCGTGCGCCGGGTGCCCGGGCAAGCCGTGGCCCCAGGGGAGATCGACCGGGTCAGACCGCGGGGGTCAGCGACAGGTTCGGATCGACGCCGCAGTCCAGCGCCGAGGGGCCCTGCTCGGCCAGGCGCCACAGGCCGGCAGCGGCCACCATGGCCGCATTGTCGGTGCAGTAGGCCAGCGACGGCAGATGGGCCCGCCGCCCGTCGGCCTCGCCTGCGGCGAGCCAGCGGGCCCGCAGCCGGGTGTTGGCCGCCACCCCACCCGCCAGGCTCATCCCGGCCGCGCCGAGCTGCGCCGCGGCCAGGCGGGCCTTGTGCACCAGCACGTCCACCACCGCCTCCTGGAAGGACGCTGCGACATCTGCGGCGGCCACGTCGGGATGACGACGGACATGGTTCACGACCGAGGTCTTCAGCCCCGAGAAGGAGAAGTCGAGCCCGTCGTGCAGCATCGAGCGGGGAAAGGCGATCGCCGTCGGGTTGCCCTCGAGCGCCAGACGGTCGATGACCGGGCCGCCCGGATAGCCCAGGCCCAGATAGCGGGCCACCTTGTCGAACGCCTCGCCCGCGGCGTCGTCGACGGTGCGACCCAGCAGGCGGTACCCCCCCGGGCGGTCCATACCCAACAGCATGGTGTGGCCGCCGGACACCAGCAGCACCAGCAGGGGGAACGCCACCCCGGGATCCTCGAGCAACGGTGCGAACAGGTGCGCCTCGAGGTGGTTGACCCCCACGAAGGGCACACCCCACACCAACGACAGGGCCTTCGCGGCGCTGACCCCCACCAGCAGCGACCCGACCAGGCCGGGGCCGACGGTTGCGGCCACCGCATCGACCTCGCCCAGCTGCAGGCCGGCCTCGCGCATGGCCTCGGCCACCACCGGGTTGATCCGCTCGATATGGGCCCGTGAGGCGACCTCCGGCACCACACCGCCGTATCGGGCGTGCAGGTCGATCTGGCTCGACACCACCGAGGACACCACCTCGAAGGAACCGTCGGGCCTGCGTGCCACCACCGAGGCCGCCGTCTCGTCGCAGGACGTCTCGATACCGAGCAGTACGGTGCGGGTTGCGTTCACGGCGCTCATCTCCCCTCGATGATGGTGCAGTCGGGCAGGGACGCCTCGATCTCGGCCAGGCGCCGCCCGTACCCGGGCTTGTCGACATCGTGGGCCCACATCACCAGCGCATCCTCGTTGACCTCGGCGTAGTACCCCTTGCGCACCCCGGCCGGTGCGAACCCGAACTTGCGGTACAGCTCCTGGGCCGCGGTGTTGCTCATACGGACCTCGAGGGTGAGGCCGGTCGCCCCCCGGGCCACTGCCCGGGCGGTCAGCTCGAGCATCAGCCGGGTGCCGATGCGGTTGCCCTGGCGCACCGGGTCGACCGCCACCGTGGTGATGTGGCACTCGTCGAGGCTCAACATGAACCCCGCATAACCCACCAGGCGGTTGTCCTGTCGCGCCACCAGGTAGCAGCGGGTGGTGGGCAGGGCCAGCTCCCCGAGGTACAGGCTCATCGACCACGGCCGCGGGTAGACCTGCTTCTCGATGCGCAGCACCGACGGCAGGTGGCGCCGGCGCATGGGCTGCACCACCACCGGCGAGGAGGAACCCGCCTCGTCGGACCCGCCGGCCCCGCCCGCGCTCATGCCCCCGGCCCGCCGCTGCCGGGCCGCTGCACCCAGTTCGCCTCGGCGTCGGGCTTGCGCAGGTACAACGGCTGCACGTCGTCGGGGGCGACCAGGCCACCGGCCAAGGCCCGCGCCCGCGCCACCTGCACCAGCGACCAGGCCGACGGCTGGGCGAGCGCGGCATCGGCGAACTCGACACCGGCGACGTCGGCGACGTCGGCGACGTCGGCACCGTCGGATCCGGGCCCGGCGAGGACGTCGCGGTAGCGCCGCGCGCCGTCACCCACCAGCAGACGACGTCCGGACCCCGCCTCGAGCTCGGCACGCAACGCAGCCGGCGGACCGACACGCGGGGCGTCCACCATCTCGAACCCGTCCGGGCCGCTGCGATAGGTGGCCCAGAACACCTCACTGCGCCGGGCGTCGCTCACCGCCACGATCCGGCACTCGGCGAAACGGACCGGGAAGGCCAGCAGGTCGAGCGAACCCACCCCGATGGCGGGCACACCCAGACCGAACGCGATGGCCTTGGCCGTGGCCAGGCCCACCCGCAACCCGGTGAACAACCCGGGCCCCACCCCGACCGCCACCGCCTCGACCGAGGCCAGCGGCACCCCGGCCGCATCGCACACCTGGCCGATCATCGGGCTGAGCAGCTCGGCGTGGCGCTGACCACGGTTCACCTGGGCAGCCGCCAGCACGCCGTCGGGGCCACCGAGGGCACAGCTCACCTGCGTCGACGAGGTCTCGATACCCAGGATCAGCACGTCGCCACCCCCCGCCGGGCCAGCCCCTCGATCAGCGCCGCCATCCGGTCGGCCCAGCTGTCACCCACGCTGCCGATACGGATGAGGCGGTCGTCGTCGCCCTCCCCCAGCTCCAGCGACAGCTCCAGGTACTGAGCCGGCAATGCCGGCCGGATGGTGTCGCCCCACTCGATGAGGGTGACGCCGCCCGACTCGAAGAGCTCCTCGAGGCCGAGCTCGACGGTCTCGTCGAGCTGCTCGATGCGGTACACGTCGAGATGGTGCATCACCAGACGACCCTCGTAGCGGTGGTGGAGCGTGAACGTCGGGCTGGTGATCGGTGACCGAACCCCCAGCGCCGCCCCGAACCCCTGACAGAACGCGGTCTTGCCCGCGCCGAGATCGCCGGTGAGCACCAGCAGGTCGCCGGGCCGGCACAGCTCGGCGAGCGCGGCGGCAACCGCCCTGGTCCGATCGGGTGAGTTGCTGACGACGAGGAGTTCCGGCGGCATCGGTCGGCCCGACGTTACCCCGCTGTCGGGAACGGCCCCTACTGCGCATTGGGGGACCGCACGGCCCGGCGCCACCGGGCACGGCCGTACCGCTCAAGGACCAGGGTCCTACTGCCGTTGGGTTGCCACCGAAACCCCGAACCGGTCTGCCGTCACGGACTCGACGACACCGGACTCGAACATCCCCGTGCATGGGGAACATGCGGCCACGGAGGGCCGACGCCATGCCGAACCATCGTTGTCGTTGGTCCCCACCCGCGCCGCGGGCCCACTGCGCTGCCGCGCCCACACCCCGGCACACGTCCCGTTCCGGCGGGGGGCGCTGAGATGGCCGCCCACCCCCTTCCGGGGAGGATGCTGAGCCGCTCCTCCGCCACCCCGACCGGCGGCGCGGTCGCCGCCGACGCCCTGCGGCTGATCCGTTACCCGTGGCAGCGGCTGCTGCCGGGATGGTCGCTGCGCTTCGGTGGCCGCCAGCCCGGGTTCCTCGGTCGCACCATCTGGCCCGACCGCGTCATCGAGATCTATGTGCGACCCGGCCAGGCCGTGCACGAGGTGGCCTTCGCCGTGGCCCATGAGCTCGGTCACGCCGTCGACCTCGAGCATCTCGACCCGACCTCACGAGCACGGTGGCGGGCCGGGCGGCTGCTGCCCAACCATCTGGAATGGTTCGGCGCCTCCGACGCCGACGACTTCGCCACCCCGGCCGGCGACTGGGCCGAATGCTTCGCCGCCTGGCAGCTCGGCCCGGCCGGATTCCAGTCGCTGCTCGGCGGCGCACCCGACGCCGGCCACTGCGCGCTCCTGGCCGAGCTGTCGTTGCTCGAGCACGCTCCTAGTACGGATCGCGCCCCGGGACAAGGGGGACGATTTCCCCATTTCGTGCCTCAGGCCGGTGTGCAGGGGGCTCGATACATCAACCAGCGCTGACACGGAGGTTGGCGTCATTCAGGGAAATGCTTTCTTCAGGGAGGAAGTGCAATGGGTTTGCGAATCAACCAGAACACGATGGCGGTCACGGCTCACCGGAACCTGACCATCAGTGACGGAATGCTGAACAAGTCGATGGAACGACTCTCCAGCGGTTTCCGGATCAACCGGGCGTCCGACGACGCCGCCGGGCTGGCCAAGAGCGAGCGGCTCCGTGCCGACATCCGTGGCCTGAACCAGGCCGTGCGCAACGCCCAGGACGGGGTCAGCTTCGTGCAGACCGCCGAGGGTGCGCTCGACGAGGTCACCAGCATCCTGCAGCGGATCAACGAGCTCGCCGTGTCCGCCGCCAACACCGCAACCGGTGACGGCGTGGCCGAGCAGGCCGAGACCACCGAGCTGCTGGCCCAGATCGACAACATCGGTTCGGCCACCAACTTCGCCGGCAAGACGGTCTTCGGTGCCGCCGGCGTGACCTTCCAGATCGGTGCAACGAGCACCGACGTCATCAACATCTCCACCCAGACGCTGTCGTCGGCCTCGCTGACCGACGGCACGGGCAGCGCCGTCGACCTCAGCACCATCGACCTCGCCAACGCGGCGTCGGCGGCCATCGACACGGTGCGCTCGGCCATCGACGAGATCAACTCGTTCCGCGCCGACCTCGGCGCCACCCAGAACCGCCTCGAGCACACCATCACGAACCTGCAGGTCACCACCGAGAACCTGCAGTCCTCGGAGTCCCGTATCCGCGACCTCGACATCGCGTCGGAAATGGTGCAGTTCACCCGCCACCAGATCATGGTCCAGGCCGGTACCGCCATGCTGGCGCAGGCCAACCTGGTTCCCCAGACCGTCCTGCAGCTGCTGCGGGGCTGATCGCGGGCCGCTCCTGGCGGGCCCGTCCCGTAGGAGCCATCCCCACCTGGAGGCCGACCGGTTCGCCGGTCGGCCTCCGCCGTTTTCGGCCCGGCCTGCCCGGTCGGCGCGCGGGCCACCACCGGTGCCGGGGCGGACCCTGAACCTGCCGGCCGGCCCCGTCCGCCGGCCCGTCGCGCTGCCGGGCCCGCGCCGTGCGGGGCCCGCGACCGCCCACCGAACACCGATCGGCACCCGCCGATCCACCCGACGCAGGGGCATCCATGCTGGTGAGAGCGCTGTTCGGAGGTCGGGAAGGAATCCGTCGGCTTCTTCCTCAAGGCGGGGGACTCGCCGTGTCGATAACTA
>CAIXPF010000007.1 GCA_903921205.1 uncultured Acidimicrobiia bacterium
CCGACGGTGAAGTGGGACATCGACAACGTGTCGGTGAGCGGCAACACCCTGGTCGGAGCGGCGTCCTCGGCGTCACCGGTGAACCGGGCCCTGCTGGAGATCAACCACGTTGCCGATCCGGCTCGCGACGTCGACCACGAGGACCGGCGGCGCTCGGCCGAGGACATGCACGTGCGGGTCGGGTCGAACCGGTTCGTCCGCCAGAGCGCCGGGATGCCCCGCTGGGTGGTGGGCTGGGCGCGCTGGCCTGCAGCCATGGCGGCCTTCACGACGGTGGACGCCTTCCAGGCCGCCACCGGGCAGGGATCGGGCTCCACCTACGCCGGAGGCTGAGCCCCTGACGGCGGCACCGCGGTACATCCCGCCGGGTCGCCGACCGGTCACAGCCGTAGTCTGGCGGTCGTGCCCGTCGATCCCCGATCCCCGGATCGTCCCGCGTCGGAAACGTTCCGGTTCCGGCACCACCCCTATCTCGGGACCGACCTCGAGGTGCGGGTCGGCGGGCTCGACGAGGACGAGGCCGTCGCCCTCGACGCAGTGGTACGCGCCGAGGTGGAGCGCCTCGAGCGGATCTTCTCGGTGTTCGACGAGAACAGCGAGCTGCGGCGGTGGGCACGTCGCGACCTCGCCCGGCCGGGCCCCGAGCTGCTCGAGGTGTTGACCGGGGCGCTGCACTGGCAGCACTGGTCCGGGGGCAGGTTCAACCCCTTCGTCGGGGTGATCGGCCGGCGGTGGGCCCGGGCGGAGAGCGAGGGCGTCGAGCCCACGGAGCAGGAGCTCGAGGCACTGGCGGGCGCGATCGCCGCTCCCCGTTTCGCCGTCGACGCCGAGGGTCGCCTCGCCGTGCTCGGCGACCTCGACGGGGCCGACCTCAACGCCTACGCCAAGGGCTGGATCGTCGACCGGGCGATCGACCGGGCCGTGGAGGCGTGCCACCGGCCGGCGTCACTCGACCTGGTGGTCAATGCGGGTGGCGACCTGCGTCATGTCGGGCGACACCCGCTCGTCGTCGGCATCGAGAACCCGCACCGGCCCTACGACAACGAACCGCCGCTGACCACCATCGGGCTGCGCAACGCCGCGGTGGCGACCAGCGGGCCTGCCCGGCGGGGCTTCACCGTCGGCGAGCGGCGCCACAGTCGCATCATCGATCCTCGGACGGGCCACACGGTCGAGCAGATCGCCTCGGTCAGCGTGGTGGCGCCCGACGCCGCAACGGCCGACGTGGCCGCCACGGCGCTCGGGGTGGGCGAACCGACGGAGGCACCCGCCCGCGCAACAGTGCTGGGGCTGGCGTGTCTGCTGGTGCGGTCCGACGGTGAGCAACACGCCAACGAGGCGTGGAGGCACCTCGAGACCACGCAGTAGCGACGGTGTCGGGATTCGGCGGGTGCGACGCGCTCGCGCGCATGGCAGACTCCATCCGTGGTTGTTAGGATCCTCGCCCTAGTCGTGGCCATCGTCGGTTCGGTTGCGATGTGCGAGACGATCGTCCGACGGAACCGTCGGGCGCTCCGGGAGCATGCCCATCTCGCCGACAGCGGCGTGCCGGTGGTGGGAACGGTGACGGAGCTGCGCAAGGTCAGCGCCGGCAAGTACGGCGCACACCGTTGGGCCGCCACCATCACCTACGAGCTGGCCGACCGGTCGTACCAGCTGACCGAACAGTGGTGGCCGGGTGACGGGCAGCCGGAGAGGGTGGGCGACATGGTCCACCTCCGGGTCCATCCGACAGAACCGTCCAGGGCGGTCGTCGTCGGTGACGGCACGCCCACACCGGAGCCTGATCGGATCTGGCGGGTCCTCGAGGTGGCACTCAGCCTGGGACTCGTGGTCGCGTTCGTGGTGGCGCTGCCGTGAACGTACTGCTGTCCGAGCCCTGGTCCTTCGACCTGATCGAGCACGACGACGGCACCCTTCGCCTCGTGGTGGTGTGCGGCACGATCGGTCTCTACGAGGTGGTCATGACCCTGGACCACCGCGAGCGTGAGGAATGGTCCCGCCGTGGCGAAGCGTTCATACGCGAACTCGCCGGGGAGATCGTCGATCCCTGCGGGCGCTATGCACCGCGGTGTTCACCCTACGAGCGGGGCCAATCCTCCTGACGAGCCGGCAGCCGGGTTCGGCCGCGCAGTCGCCATGCACACCATGGGACCGGTCCTCAGCGGATGGTCACGGCGATCAGGAGCACGATCACCAGCGCACCGAGTCCGGCCGCGATGAGCGCCGAACGACGGCGCTTGCGCAGCACCAGCTGCAGGCCCAACCCGGTCAGCGAGATGACCACCAGGAAACCCGCGGACACGTCGATCACCCAGCGCCATCCGTCTCCGGTGTCGCGGCCCTTGTGGAGGTCGTTGAGCACCGCCACCCAGCCCTGCTGCTCGATCGTCACGTCATAGGTGCCGGTCTGGACGTCGAAGAACA
>CAIXPF010000008.1 GCA_903921205.1 uncultured Acidimicrobiia bacterium
CCGACCAGGGTGTTGCCGCTCACCGACACGTTGTCGATGTCCCACTTCACCGTCGGCCACTGACAGCCGAATCGCTTGTCGATCGGGGCGACGTGGACGGCGCCGACCTCCCGGTCGGTGCAGCTCTGCCCGTCGCGATAGCCGTCGAGGACGCTGACGGCGGTCTCGTTGCCGAGTGCGAGGTTGTCGGCCACGACGACGTCGTTGGACTCGATGACGGCAATACCTCTCCGATTTCCGGCGGTGGTGTTGCCGCTCACCACGGCCGAGGCCGACACCTCGACGAGGATGCCGCTCCCGCTGTTGTCCGACGACTCGTTGTCCGCGATGCGCAACCCCACCGAGGACAGGTCGAACCAGATGCCGTGGCCGAGGTTGCGGTTCGCCGAGCCACCGCTGAGCTCGACGTCGCGCGAGGCGGTCAGCTTGATCCCGCCCGCTGCGCCGCTGGTCTGGAAGCCCTCGGTGTTGTTGTCGTCGAAGCTGCTGGTGCGGATACGGGCGCGGTCGGCCTGGTGCAACGTGGCGCCGATCCGCCCGTTGTGATCGGCCTGGACGGTGTCGAGCACGGCATCGCCCCCGATGATGCGGATGCCGGCATTGGCGTTGTCATGGGCACGGACGTTGCGCAGCACCACGTGATCACCCCGCAACTCCAGCGCACCGACGTCGCCGGGACCGCTGGCGTGGTGACGGAACGTGAGGCCCTCGACGAGGAAGCCGCTGACGTCGGTGGCCAGCAGTCCCCGGGTGCGGCCGGCGAGCTCGACCGTGTGGCCCGCAGGGTCGCGCCCGATCCAGACCCGATCGGAGCCGTCCACCCAGAACGTCGACGGGGTCACCTCGGCCACCGAGGCGACCTGGCGCAGCTGTGCGCCGTCGAACACCACGAGATGACCGAGCACCGAACGGGCCGACGAGGTCATCCCAACGGGCCAGGTCCCCGATGGCAGGGTCGGCCCCTGCGTCCACCAACGACCGTCGAGCTCGCTCCACGACGTCACGACGTCGGCACCGGAGATCACCGGCGCGGTACCGGGCACCGCACGCAGACTGATCGACCGGTGATCGATGATGATCGACTCCCGGAAGACGCCCCCGGCCACATAGACCGTGCTTCCTGGTATGGCGGCGCGTACTGCGGCCCCGATGCTGCCGAAGGGCAGGGTGGCCGAACCGTCGGCGGTGCCGTCATCACCCCAGTTGGTCACCAGGAGGCCGGCGAGACCGGTGAGGGGAGGATCGGACCCCGATGGCGGCGCCGCCAACACCGACACCGACGCCGAGCCGCCCGAGGTGTTGCCGGCCGCATCCTGGGCACGCACCTGATAGCGGTACCGCACGCCGGCGACGACGCCGCCGTCGAGGTAACCGGTCGACGCCGTTGCGGCGAGGTACTGGCCGTCGCGGTACACCTGGTAGCGGCTCACCCCCACCGCATCGCTCGCCGGAGCCCACTGCACGGTGACACCGGTCGGGCCGGCATCGGCACGCATCTCCTTCGGGACCGATGGTGCGACGAGGTCACCTGCCGGTCCGGCTGCGGTGACGGTGAGCCGCGCCGACGGCACCGAGATGTTCCCGGCGGCGTCCTTGGCGCGCACCTGGTAGCGGTACGTGCGTCCTTCTGCGACGGATCGGTCGGTGAAGGTCGTCGCAGCGCGCACCATGGCCAGGTAGCGACCGTCACGATGTACCAGGTAGGACCGCACCCCGACATCGTCGGTCGAGGGCTGCCACTGCAACGTCACCGCCACGGCCGAGGCTGCGGCCTGCACGGCGGTCGGGGCGCTGGGAACCACGGTGTCCGCTGCACCGGCCCGCGACGAGGCGGACAGCGACAACGCCACCAGGCTGAGCAACGTCAACGCCACCAGCAGCGCCACGAGCGTCGCCACCGACTGCTGACCCGCGTCCGGCCGCTCCTGATGCGAGGATCGGCGACGGGTTCGAGCCACGGGGTTTCGGCCTTCCGGGAACCTGCGGGAGCGCGACGGGCGGGTCGAGCGCGCCTGGAATCTCCCGACGGTACCGCGGTGGTGGCGGATGCCGTGTATGCCGAATGACCCAGATGCGCACCCGATCTCCTCGCGCCGGGCAGCCCGGCACCGGACACACCCGACGCCCGCCCGGCAGGGTGCGTCCCCCCTGTCGGGGACGGACCCTGCCGGTTCAACGGAGCGGTTCGCTCAGTCGCCGTACCATTCGATGCCGCCACGGCCGGCCTTGCGCTCGATCTCGACCTGGGCCATGGTCAGCTTCGCCAGCTGGTTCATGTGGACCTCGTCGGGCCCGTCGGC
>CAIXPF010000009.1 GCA_903921205.1 uncultured Acidimicrobiia bacterium
ATCGTCGAGTTCTGCCGCAAGGCCGACATCTACTGCCAGGGCCGTGGCTCAGCGGCCAACAGCGTCGTCTGCTACGTGCTGGGCATCACCAAGGCCGACGCCTTCGCCCTCGGCCTGCTGTTCGAACGGTTCCTCTCTCCCGAACGCGACGGTCCGCCCGACATCGACCTCGACATCGAGTCCTCCCGCCGGGAGGAGGTCATCCAGTACGTCTACGAACGCTACGGGCGCGATCGCACCGCCCAGGTCGCCAACGTGATCACCTACCGGGCCCGTTCCTCGGTGCGGGACATGGCCAAGGCCCTGGGGTACGCCCCTGGGCAGCAGGACGCCTGGTCCAAACAGGTCGACCGGTGGTCCACCATCGCGGACCACGCCGACACGACCGACCGGCACGGCAACCCCGATCACGACGTGCCCGTCGCGGTGCTGGAGTTGGCCCGGGAAGTGGAGAACTTCCCGCGGCATCTCGGCATCCACTCCGGCGGGATGGTCATCTGCGATCGGCCGGTGGTCGAGGTCTGCCCGGTGGAGTGGGGACGGATGGAGAACCGCTCGGTCCTGCAATGGGACAAGGACGATTGCGCCGCCACCGGTCTGGTCAAGTTCGACCTGTTGGGCCTGGGAATGCTCAGCGCTTTGCATGGTGCGGTCGACCTGATCGCCGCGGCAGAAGGCCTGCAGCTCGATCTGGCCACCATCCCTCAGGACGATGCGGTGTACGACATGTTGTGCCGGGCCGACTCCATCGGGGTGTTCCAGGTGGAGTCGCGGGCCCAGATGGCGACCCTGCCCCGGTTACGGCCCCGCACCTTCTACGACCTGGTGGTGGAGGTGGCCTTGATCCGCCCCGGTCCCATCCAGGGGGGGTCGGTCCACCCCTACATCCGCCGGCGTAACGGGTTGGAGGAACCCACCTATCTGCATCCGCTGCTGGAGCCCGCCCTGGCCAAGACCCTCGGGGTGCCGTTGTTCCAGGAGCAACTGATGCAGATCGCCATGGACGTGGGCGGGTTCAGCGCGGCGGAGGCCGACCAGTTGCGCCAGGCCATGGGCTCCAAACGGAGCCGGGCGCGCATGGAGCGGTTGCACCAACGGTTTCTCGACGGGGCCGCCGGGCGGGGGGTCGGCGGTGAAGTGGCCGAGCAGATCTGGCTGAAGTTGGCGGCGTTCGCCGACTACGGCTTTCCTGAGAGCCACTCGGTCAGCTTCGCCTATCTCGTGTACGCCTCGGCCTGGATCAAGCTGCACCACCCTGCGGCGTTCTGCGCCGCCCTGCTCAACGCCCAGCCGATGGGGTTCTACAGTCCGCACTCGTTGGTGCAGGACGCCCGCCGTCACGGGGTGGTGGTGCACACCCCCGATCTCAACGCCTCGGCCGCAGGGGCGACGCTGGAACCTTGTTCGGCCTCGACCGGTGGGCTGGCGGTACGTCTCGGTCTCTCCTCGGTACGGGCCCTGGGGCCGGAACTGGCCGAACGCATCGCCGCCGGTCGCCCCTACCGCGATCCGGAGGAGGTCCGGCGTCGTGGCGGAGCCGGGCTCGCGGCGTTGGAGGCGCTGGCCACCGCCGGGGCGTTCGGCTGTTTCGGCTTGGGTCGGCGGGAGGCATTGTGGGCGGCCGGCGCGCTGGCGCAGACCGGCGAGGACCGCCTGGCCGGCATCGTGACCGGTGTCCACGCGCCGTCGCTTCCCGGCCTGAGTGCCCACGAGGAAGCCCTGGCCGATCTGTGGGCCACCGGGGTCAGCCCGGATGGGCACCCCACCCGCTTCCACCGTGAACGGCTGGCATCGATGGGGGTCGTCACCGCCGTCGGGTTGGGTGAGGTGGAACATCGGGTCCGGGTGAAGGTGGCCGGGGTGGTGACCCATCGGCAACGTCCGGCCACCGCTGGGGGTACCACCTTCATCAACCTGGAGGACGAGACCGGGTTGGTCAACGTCGTGGTCTCGAAAGGTTGTTGGGCGCGGCACCGGCGGGTGGCGCGTGGGGAGGTGGCGCTGGTGGTGAGCGGCCGACTCGAGCGTGGCGACGGTGGGGTCATCAACGTGATTGCCGAACGATTGGAGCCGTTGGTGGCGGCCGTGGGCCCGGTTCGTTCCCGTGACTTCCGTTGAGCCACCCGGCCGGGGTCGGCGCAGAGTAAGGTTTCGGACGAATGGAGGGCAGGAGACGCAACCTTCGTACCATGCTGACCGAGGCGAAAGATCGCTCGGAGCTGATGGTCGACCTCGCCTATGCCGCGCTGTACTTCGGCGACCCCGACATGGCCGAGGAGGTGGACGAGCTCAACGAGGACCTCCAGGAACTCGCCTCGGACATGCGGGCCACCTGCGTGCTCGGCGCCCGTAATCTCAAGGAAGCCGAGGCGATGGCCTCGGTCCTGCAGGTCATCGACTGCATCCAGCGCATCGCAGGCGATGCGGTCGACATCGCCCGCATCGTCACCCACCGCCTCGGCATCCCGCGGGAGTTGGTGGCGGACCTGTCAAACGCCGAGGAGATCTCCCACCGCGTTCTGGTGCGTGAGGGGTCGCACATGGCCCACCGGCCGCTCGAGGGCCTCGAGCTGCCCACGGTGACCGGGATGCGTATCAGCGCCGTACGCCGGGGCCGTGAATGGATCACCGACGACATCGACGGCGACCTGGTCCTGCGGCCCAACGACGTGCTGTTCCTCCAGGGGCCGCCGGCGGGGATCACCCGGCTGCGTGAGCTCGCCGGGGCGCCGTACTGGCATCCGCCGCAGTCCACCCAGCCGGATGTCGCCCTGTCCGATCTCGATCGCGCCGTGGACGTATTGGTCGAGATGAAGAACCTGTCCGAGGTGGCAGTCGGCCTGGCCTACTCGGCCTTGGTGCTGCGCGATCCGCTCCTCGCCGCCGAGGTCAAACACCTCGAGGATCGTCTCGACGAGATGAAGGACCGTCTGGAACTGTGGGTGCTCCGGGCCGCGCAGCGCGACCTCGACCCGGGTGCGCTCCGTGGGCTGCTGCACCTCTCCCAGGCGGCCGAGGACCTCGGCGATCAGGCCCAGCAGATGGTGTGGCTGGTGGAGGACCCCGGTGACGAGGTGCATCCGATCCTGGCCATCGCCTTCGGCGAGACCGAGGAGGTGGTGTTCCAGTTGCCGGTGGCGCCGGGGTCAGAGGCGGACGGGGTGACGCTGTCGTCGTTGGCCATCGACGTCGAGCCGGGCTTCCAGATCCTCGCCATCCGCCGCGCCGGCGGCTACCTCTACCGGCCCCGAGGTTCGGTGGTGCTCCTGGCGGAGGACGAGTTGTTGGCCCAGGGTCCCTATGAGGGCCGCGAAGCGCTGGCCAACCTGCTGGGATGGGGATTCAACGTCGACGAGGACACCGGTGCCTGGGAGTTGCTCGACGCCGCCGGTGACGTCGTGCGCAGCGGCTGAGTCGCCGACCTCGAACGCAACGAGAAGGACGTGATGAGCAACGATCCGACCCCCACCGTTGGTGCCGAGGACGACACCGAGCTGGGCAGCGACGCCTGGCTCGCGGCCCGATCGTCGGCAGGCGCCGTCTACCACGGCGAGTCCTACGTCATCGATGTGGTGGTCAGCGGCGATCGCACCGGCGCGGGCACCGCCTACCACGTGGTGCTCGAGGACGGTGCGACACCGCAGTTCCGGCCCGGACCGGCCGGAGCGAACGCATCGGCGACGCTCGAGATGAGCCGGTCGGAGGCCGAGGGGCAGCGTCGCGGCCAGCATCCGGTGGTGGGCTACATGCGGGGTTCCACCAAGACCAAGGGTGCGACCCGTCCGATCTACGAGTTCTTCCGCGTTCTCGGTTGAGTCCGGCTGCGCGGGTGCACGATGGAGCGCTCGTCCGTGCCCGGGAGCCGGGTTGGTGGGTCCGGACGTCGTCGACTGCCGGTTGCACCGACCTCGGCCGGTGCCGCAGCTCCTCGTGCCGTTGCGTCGGGCGCGGTCAGCGGAGCCGACGTTGCGCGTCGCGCAGCATGCGGTAGCCGATTGGGCGCACCGAACTGAGCACGGCGTTGAGCTCGGCGTCACCGGTCAGCAGCTGGTACTCGGCGGTCTTCGTCAACCAGTCCGGATCGAAGGCCCGTAGCTCGCTGGTGTCGATCGCCGGCCGGAGCCGGACCTCGGTCAACCCCGGGGTGAGGTTGCGCAGCAGTTCGAGCAGTGCCTCGCGCGAGCCGGCCGAGCGCAGGCTGACCACTCGGTCTGCGTGCAGCACTCCCACCTCGGCGGCCAGCTCCCGAAGGGGGAACTGCACCCGTGGCTCGGTCAGCTCGTCGGGCAGCCGGATGGGCAGGTCGAACTCCTCGGCCATCTCGAGGTAGACGTCGAAGAACTCGGGCCGCAGGGCCAAGGCGCCGAGATGGGTGTCGAGATGGGTGACATCGATGCCCCACTGCACGGCACGGGTGACCTGTGCCCGGCACTCCCGGCGCAGTTCGTCGATGTCGGCGTGGTCCCACAGGTCCTCGACCGTGCGTGGGAAGCCACCGTCGCCGTCGATGAGGCTCGGGGACATGGTGATCGGGCCCCAGCGGTAGCGCTCGAACTCGGCGTTGACGGTGAACTGCACCCCGATGTCGTCGTTGCGGTAGCTCGCTGCGGCGTCGCGTGACCAGGGGCAGGGGACCATGAGCGCCGAGGTCGTGCCCACTCCGAGCCGGAGCGCGGCGTAGACCGCGTAATTGGAGGCGTGGCTCAGGCCGAGCCCGCCCACCGAGACCAGAAGGGCCCGGGTTCCGGGTTCGAGGCCGAGTCGTTCGAGCGTTGCGGTCACCGTCACGCAGGCTACCGCGCACCTCTGACATGCCCGGCAACGCTCGTCCGCTCGTCCCGGTCGCGAACGGCGCTGCACGCCGGGCGCCGGTCCGCCGGTGGCCCGACGTGGCCGAGTCGGGCGCCTGGGCTCAGCCGAAAAGGCTGTCGGGGTTGGGGCAGGCCCCCCACAGGCCGAGCCGGTGGCTGCGTGCCTGGGCGACCGCCGCCCGGAAGTCGTCGGCGAAGGTGGTGTTGGGCGCGATCGACAGCGCACCGGCAAAACCGTCGCCGGCCATCGAGAGGTTCACGAACAGCCCGTCGGAGCGCCGGAACACGTAGGCCAGCAGCCGGTCGTAGGGGTCGCGGATCTCGGCGTCGCGCACCAGTTCGACCTCGGTCCCCACGGGGATCAGGCTCGTGAGCTGCGAGGAGGCCTCGGGACCGAAACACTCGACGGGGCTGTCGGGTTTGACCGACTCGGGCGTGTCGATACCGATGAGCCGGACACGCTCGCGCGTCGTGCCGAGGCGGACATCGATGGTGTCCCCGTCGACCACCTTGGTGACGGTGGCGGTCAGCCCCGCAACCGCCGACGTCGCCGGCTGCAGCGGCGCAGTTGCCGGGCCGGTGTGCGACGGAGTGTCCCGGCAGCCGGACAGGACCATGGCGGCTCCCAGGCCGCAGACAAGCAGGGCACGCACGGAGGCTTACCTTCGTCGACGTTCGGTAGGGGCCGCGGTCGGCGGCGAGCACGGGTGGGGGGAGCGACCTCCCCCCACCCGATCGATCACAGACGCTCGATGATGGTGCCGGTACCCAGACCGCCACCGCAGCACATGGTCACCAGGCCGTAACGGCCGCCGGTGCGCTCGAGTTCGTGCAGGGCCTTGGTCATCAGGATGGCACCGGTGCCACCCAGCGGGTGGCCGAGGGCGATGGCCCCACCGTTGGGGTTGACCTTGTCCATGTCGACGTCGAGTTCCTTGGCCCAGGCCAGGACCACCGAGGCGAAGGCCTCGTTGATCTCGACCACGTCGATGTCCTCCATGGTCAGACCGCTGCGCTCGAACATGCGCCGGCTGGCGTCGATCGGGCCGGTGAGCATGAGGGTGGGGTCGGTGCCCACGAGGCAGGTGTCCACGACACGGGCCCGGGGGGTCAGGCCGAGCTCCTCCGCCTTGGCCCGGGTCATGATGAGCAGGGCCCCTGCGCCGTCGGAGATCTGCGACGAGCTGCCTGCGGTGTGGGCGCCGTCGGGCCGGGCCACCGGCTTGAGCGAGGCGAGGCCCTCGGGCGTGGTGTCACGAATGCCCTCGTCGCGGGTGATGACGCGGGTGGTGCCGGTCGGCTTGCCCTCGGCGTCGACCTCGGGGACGGTCACCGGCATGATCTGGGTGCCGAACCGGTCCTCGGCCCAGGCGGCAGCGGCGAGCTGTTGGGAGCGCATACCGAACGCATCGCAATCCTCGCGGGAGATCTCCCACTTGTCGGCGAGGCGCTCGGCGGCCTCGAACTGGGAGGTGAACTCGTGCGAGTCGAAGTACGACTTGGGGATGGCCTTGCCGAGCCCGAGCTTCTTGTCGGAGTTCGAGCCGATCGGGATACGGCTCATCGACTCGACCCCGCAGGCCATGGCGACGTCGACCACGCCGGCCGCCACCAGGCTGATGGCCACGTTGGTGGCCTGTTGCGACGAGCCGCACTGGGTGTCGACGGTGGTGGCGGGGGTGCTGTCGGGCAGACCGGCAGCCAGCCACGCGGTGCGGGTCACGTTGAAGGACTGCTCGCCGACCTGGCTCACGCAGCCGCCGACAACCTGCTCGATCTTGGTGGCGTCGATACCGGAGCGGGCGATGACTTCCTTCTGGAGGCTGGCGAGCAGATCCACCGGGTGGATGGTGGAGAGCCCTCCACCGCGACGACCTACCGGGGTGCGAACGGCTTCGACGATGACGACTTCACGACCTGAATCCATCGGTCCAGACTACGGGATGGGCACCACCCGGTGTCGTGCGGCGCGCAGCCGGCACAGGCGGCACAGGAGACACAGGCGACGATCGGTCGATCAGGCGGCGTGGGGGTGGCTGACCCGGGGTGCCGGTGCATCGGCCTCGGCCGGGGTGCGGGCGGCAGCGAGGGCGGCGCGGGCCCGGGCGATGCCGTTGCGGCCGATCGCCTTGGTGTGTTCGTCGAGGCGCCAGGACACCTCGGAGGGTTCGATGAGACGCAGCTGGTTCGTCATGGGGAACATCTTCCCTGCGGGGTATGACAACAAACGGCGCCGGGCAGAACGAGTCTGGCCGGACCGGTCACGGAGGGTGCCCGGTGTGGCAGGGGCGGGCCACTACGCTCCCCGCGTGACCGGGTGCGGGATGCCCCGGCTCGAGCCCTCCGTGGTGACGGCGCCGGTGCCTGCCGGCCGCTGCGGGCGGGCCGGTACCGACGACGGAGGAACTCGGGTGGCCGACACCACGGCAGCGAACGGCGGCAACGGACAGGCAGCGGTGCCCAAGCGGTACGGCATGTCCCTGCCCTTCGGTGGGATCCCGCTCGGCCAACAGCGCGACCAGGTCGTCGAGCTGGCCGACCTCGGCTACACCGATGTGTGGTCCTCGGAGGCCGACGGCTCGGACGCCTTCACCCCGTTGGTGCTGGCCTCGCAGTGGGCGCCCGGCCTGCGTCTCGGTTGTGCCATCGTGCCGGCGTTCACCCGGGGGCCGGCCTTGATGGCGCAGAGCATCGGTGCCCTGGCCCAGGCCGCGCCGGGCCGTTTCGCCTTCGGCCTCGGCACCTCGTCGAACGTGATCGTGGAACGCTGGAACGGGATCCCGTTCCAGGAGCCCTACAAGCGCACCCGTGACGTGCTGCGGTTCCTGCGTTCGGCGCTGGCGGGCGAGAAGGTCACCCACGCCTACGACACCTTCGAGATCAACGGGTTCCGGCTCAACATGCTGCCGCCCGAACCGGTCCCGCTGCTCGTCGCGGGTCTGCGCCCGGGGATGTTGCGTCTCGCCGGGAGGGAAGGTGACGGGGCCATCATCAACTGGTTGTCCGCCGGTGACGTGGCCCAGGTGGTCGAGCCGGTGGTGACCGCCGGGGGTGGGGCACCGAAGGAGATCGTGGCGCGCATCTTCGTGTGCCCCTCGACCGACGACGAGGCCGTGTACAACGGTGCCCGCTTCGCCATTGCCGCTTACCTGAACGTCCCGGTCTACGCAGCGTTCCACGAGTGGCTCGGACGTGGCGACGTGCTTTCCGGGATGTGGTCGGCATGGAAGGAAGGCGACCGCAAGGCCGCACTCGCCGCCATCCCCGACTCGCTCGTCGACGAGTTGATCGTGCATGGCCCGCCGGAGAAGTGCCGGGAGCAGATCCAGCAGTACCTCGACGCCGGTGTGACCACCGCGGCGTTGTCGATCATGCCCTTCGGCAAGCTCGACATCCGCCAGGCCGTCCGGGATCTCGCGCCGCGCTGAACCGGGCAGCGCCGATCGTGCCAGCCCCCCTCGCGGTGCTCGAGCTGAACCGGGTCACCGCCGGCGGGTTGCGGGCGGTCTCGTTCACAGCCTCACCCGGTGAGGTGGTGGCGGTGGTCGGACCGGTCGGGTCCGGCCGCACCACGTTGGCCCGGGTCATCAGCGGACAACAGCGGCCGGTGTCGGGCCGGGTCGTGCTCGACGGGGTCGACGTCACCGATGTCGACCCTGCCGACCGCGCTCGTTTCGGGATGGGCACGGTGTGGTCTCGACCGCGTCCCTTCGGCTCGCTCACCGTGGAACAGAACGTTGCGGTCGTCGCCGGATGCGATCCCGTCTGTGACAGGGCCGAGGCGCGCCGACGTGCCCTGGGCCTGCTCGAACGTCATGGCCTCGCCGATCTCGCCGCCGTCCCCGCCGGTCGGCTCGATGCACTCGCTGCTGCCCGGCTCGAGGTGGTGCGGGTCCTGGCCGCACCGCGTCGCCTGATCGTGGTCGACGAGCTGCCGGCGGTGCTCCCCGCAGCTGACCGCAACGAGCTGACTGCGGCGTTGTGCGCCACGGCGGCCTTCGGCGGTGCGGTGGTGTGGCTGGACTCGCCGGCCCGTGTCCGGGTGCCGGCGACGCGGGCAGTGCTGGTGCTCGCCGGCCGTGTGGTGGCCGATGGTCCGGCGGCCGAGGTGCTGGCGACCCCGGAGTTCCGCCGCCTTCGTGCCCAGGAAACGCCGGACCGATGACCGACCTGTCGACCCCGGCGCTGCTGATCGAGGACTTCGAGGTCGTGCCGGCCGGGGCCCGTGGTGTGCTGATCGAGTCGCTCCGGCTCGCTCCGGGTGACCTGGTGACGGTACTGGGGTCCGCCGGTGCCGGGAAGAGCCTGCTGGTCAGCGGCCTTGCCGGGCTGGTGCCTGCCCGGGGTCGCCTCGAGGTCGCCGGCCGGTCGCTGCGAGCCTGCGCGCCCGGCGAACGGGCCCGCCGGGGCCTCGCCTGGGTCGACCATGGTGCGCTCGAGGTGCCGGGAATCGCGGTCGACGAGCTGCTCGACATGCCCCGACGGCGCCGGCTCGGCGGGTCTCCGGACGCCGGCAGCGGGCCGGCAGCGGGCCGCGCCTGGCGTCACGACGAGCTCGACGAGCTCCTGCCCGGTCTGTCGCGGTGCCGGTCGATGCAGCTGTCGTCGCTCGAGGCGGCTGATCGGGCCGCGGTGGCCATCGCCCTGGGTCTGCGTGGCGGGCCCCGGGTGCTGGTGCTCGACGAGCCGACCGCCGGACTGAACGTCGCCGCCCTCGACCGGGTGCGCCGGGCGCTCGGGGCGGTGGCCGCAGCGGGCGTCGCGGTGCTCGTACTCACCCGTCACCGCCCCTTCGGTCTGGCGCTGACCGATCGGACACTGTGGCTCACCGAGGGACGGAGCCGGCCCTTCGGGGCGGGGGTCGGCGCATGAGCGCCATTGCCGACGTGGCAGCCGGGGCGCTGCTCGACGCGCCATTGGCGGCGCTGCTCGCCGTCGGCATCGGTCTCGGCCACCGCGCCGGGGGTGGGACGGGTGCCGGTGGCGGGATCGGTGCCGGTGGTGGGACGGAATGGTGGCCCGGGGTGGCGGCGGTGGTCTCGGCTGTAGGAGCGGCTGCGGTGGACGCCGCCATCGGGACGGGGTCGACCGCGCTCGTCCTGGCCCCGGTTGCAGCGCTCGTCGCAGCGGCGACGGTCGCAGCGGGAGCGGCGGCGATGGCCCGGTGGCGGCTGTGGTGGCCCGAGCAGGCAGGCGCCGACCCGGTCGGTCGCTTCGCATCGGTCGCCCTCCCACTGGTCGCGGTGATGGCGCTGGTCGTGGCGGCTCGTGGCGATGGTCCGGTGACGCTCGCCTCGGGTTCGACCACGGTGCGTGTGGTCGGTGTCGTCGTCGAACGCGACGCCGTCGTCGCCGCGGTGCTGGCCGTGACGGCATCGGTCGCCGTGGGAGTGGTGGTGCGGCGGCGCCGATGGTGTGCCCCGCTCACGGTGGCGTTGCTGGCGCCGTCATTGGTGCAGCGAGCCGGTCGGGACCCGCGCGTGGTGCTGGCCCGGCTCGCGGTGCTCGCCGCAGCGGTGGGGGCGATGGCCGGGGTGTTGTGGGCCCGCCAGGGTGCGATCGCCCCGCTCGACGCGGTGACCCTCACCGTCGCCGCCGCCGAGGTCGGTGTCGTCGGCGGCTTGGGTTCGGTGCCCGGTGCGCTCGGCGCAGCCGTGGTGCTGTCGCTGGTACGGGCCATGGGCGATGAAGCCCGCCCCGGGCTGGGTGCGTTGGGCGTCCACCTGCTGGTCATCGTGATCGTGGTGGTGCGCCGGGGCCGGATCGGGCCGTGGGGCGCGGCGGTGGAGCCGGCCCGATGAGCGGAACGGTCCCGACCCCGGGTGACGATGCCGAGGACGTGTCGCTGGTGCCGCTCGAGCCGCTGCCCGAGGATGGTCCTGTGTCGCCGGCCGGTCGTCGGGCGGGTCGGTTGGCGGTTCGGTGGCATGTCCCGCAGGGGCGACGTCTGGTCGTGCCGGTGCTGGCTGCGTTGGTGGTGCTGTCGCTGCCGTGGTGGGTCGGCGCCTACGGTGCCGAGCTACTGGTCGAGTTGGCCGTCGTCGCGGTGCTGGCCCAGTGGTGGTCACTACTGGCGGGTGCGGCCGGGGTGATCTCCCTCTCGGGAGCGTTCCATGCCGGCACCGGAGCCTATGCGTGGCTGCTGCTGACGCGCGTCGGCCTTTCTCCCGTGGTTGCGGTGCTGGTGGCCGCGCTGGTGAGCGCGGCGCCGGCCATCCCGGTGGCATGGGCGTTGCGGCGCTTGCCGGCGCGGTGGGCCGCGGTGGGCGGGTTGGTCCTCGCCGCAACGGGCTCGGCGCTGGTGACGGTGATCGACGGCAGCGCCCGGCGCGGACGGACGGTGCGTGCCGCGGCCACCATGGGTCCGCTGCTGCGTCGAAGTGCGACGATCTGGCTCGGTGCCTTGCTCGTGGTGGCCACGGTGCTCGCGGCCTCGGCGTTCCTGCGCAGCGCTGCCGGTCTGACGGTACGGGCCTCGAAGGACGATGGCGAGGCCGCTGCTGCGCTCGGGCTGAAGCCGGAGGTGCCGATCCTGACGTTGTGGGTCGCCGGGGCGGCGGCCACCGGCGCCGCGGCGGCGCTGGTGCACCTCGGCACCGGCGTGGTTGCGGTGGGCGAGGCCTTCGATCCGCTTCGTTGGGTCCTCGTGCCGGTGCTGGCGGCGTTGCTGGGCGGCACGAGGATGGTTGGCGGACCCATGTTGGGTGCGGTGGCCGTGGTTGCGGCCGAGCGCCTGCTGGGCACCGCCGGCGGGCTGCTCGCCGTGTCGCTGGCTGCGTCGTGGTTGCTGATCGGCCGGGCGGAGGGCCTCGCCGGTCTGGTCTTTCCCTGGGTACGCGAGTTCCTGTGGGGTCAGGACGCGACGGTCAGGAAGCCACCGGGATCCAGCACAGGCTCAGCTGACCGACGGTGATGTCGGTGGCGGTCAGGCGCAGCTTCAGGCTGTCGGTCCGGCCGGCCACCTCGTCCCACTTGCGATCGAGTTCCACGAGCTGCCTGCCGAGCTCATCCTCGAGCTCGGCGAGCTCGCGCTGGCCCTTGCCGACACGCTGTTGGGCGTTGTCGAGGGTCGCGCTGCCCGACCCGCCGACCAGGTCGCCGGCGGCGTTGCCGATGCTGCGGGCGAGGGAGCGCGACGACCGGCGTCCTCCGAGGAGCGCGCCGATCAACCCGCCGGCGGCTTTCACCAACCCACCGGCACGCCGGCGCCGTTCTTCCGCTTCCAGACTGTCGACCCGTTGCTGGGCGTCGGCGATGGCCTGTTGTAGGTCGGTGGCCCGCTCGGCGAGCTTGGCCCGCAGCACGGTGGCGGCCTCGTCGCTACGGGCGTCGGCGGCGGCGTCGACCCGGGCCCGGAAGTCGGCCTCGCTCTCCTGCGGGCGTTGGAGGACCTCCAGCTCCTTGTTGCGCAGCAGCTCGAGTTCTTCGTGCATCCGGAGGTGGTCGACCAGCCGTTTGCGGGCCTGGCGGGCGAAGGTCGCCCGGTCGAGCGCGAACCCCGGCAGGGCGTAGCGGATGCCCTCCGGTGCGGTGGGCCGGAAGTCACGGGGGTCGTGGTCGACCTCGATGGCGCCGGACCAGTCGAGCCGCTCGTCGAGGGGGAACAGCACCGCTTCCCACTGCTCGCGTTGGTCGAGCCCGCTGCGGGCGTCGTCGAAACGCAGCTCGACGGAGGCCACCAGCGCCGGGGCGTGGCGGGTGGACCCCGGCGACCCGCCGACCGCAGCGAGCCACGGCGCCGCCGGGTCGGGGTAGCACACCGACAGTTCCTCGCTCACCGGAGGAGCGATGACGACCTCGTCGGCCGCAGCCGCAGCCGCAGCCGGGTCCGGCGAGTTCGACGGGGCAGGGCTGCCGGCGCCGGCGACCGGGACCGCGGCAGCGATGCCGGTGCCGACGGTCGTGGCCGGGTCTGCGACGGGATCGGCGGTGGCGGGATCGGCGGTGGCGGGATCGGCGGTGGCGGGATCGACGGCAGGATCGGCGGTGACCGGGCCACCGGCGGCGCGTGCGGCCGTGGCGCGGTCCTCGGCGCTGAGCCGGGCGATCTGGTCGCGGTCGAGCGGGCCGCGCAGGTAGGACATGGCCCAGCGGCTGGTGAACAGGGTGGTCCCGGTGGCCCCGGCCCGCTGCAGGACGAACTGGCGTTTACCGAGCGCCGAGATCGTCGCATCGAGCGACGCGACGTCGACCGTGCCGGCCGCGGCCGTGAGGCCCTCCATCAGGCGGGCCTTGTCCCGCTCGGTCTGCAGCCGGCCGATCATCCAGGTCCCGGTGTTGGACAGTGCCTTGTAGTCGAGATCGACCGGGTTCTGGGTGGACAGCACCATGCCGACCCCGAATGCCCGGGCCTGCTTCAGGATGGTCAGGATCGGCTTCTTCGCCGGGGGCATGCCGTTGGGCGGCACGAAGCCGAAGACCTCATCCATGTAGACCAGGGCGCGCAACGCCGTGGTCCCGGACTGGCGGCGCATCCAGGTCACCAGCCGGCTCAACAGCAGGGTCACGACGAACTGCCGCTCGCTGTCGCCGAGATGGGACAACCCCACCACTGCGGCCCGGGGCCGACCGTCGGGCGTGTGCAGCATGGCGTCGAGATCGAGCGGAACCCCCTGGCACCAGGCCTGGAAGCTGGGCGACGCCAGCAGTCCGTTGAGCCGGATCAGCAGTCCCATCCGGTCCTTCGGCGGGAAGAACGTGTCGAGGTCGAGCACCCCGAGCTTGCGTAGGGGCGGGTCCTGGACCAGCCCCAGCAGACTCACCAGGTCCAGGTTGCGTCCCTTCGACCACGCATCCGCGATGAGGTTGGTCAGCAGAATGTGCTCGGGGCTGGTGAGCGGATCGGCCTCGATCCCCGCCAGGGCCAGCAGCCCCGACACGTAGCCCTCGATCTCGTCGTTGACCGTCTCGGGATCCGTGCCCGGTGGCGGGGCCTGCAGCGATCCGACCAGGTCGAGGCCGACCCCGGCGGTCGAGCCCGGTGTGTACAGCGTGACCGGCGCCCCGTCGTGCAGCGCCCGGATCCGGGCACCGTCGATCCCCCACGAGGCCAGGCCGGCACCCCAGTCCGCAGCAGCGGCTGCTGCGGCCTCGGCGACGCTGCGGCCGTCCTTGGCCGCCTGCTGTGCATCGACCCATGGCTCGAACTGGGCGGGCTGCAGCTCCGGGAAGGTCAGAGCGAGGTTGCCGAGGTCGCCCTTGGGGTCGATCACCAGGCACGGGACACCGGCCAGCAGCGCCTCCTCGAGCAGGACGACCCCGAGCCCGGTCTTGCCCGAACCGGTCATGCCCACGATCACGCCGTGGGTGACGAGGTCGTCGGGGTCGTAGGTGAGGCTGCGGTCGGTGCGCTCGCGCGTCCGGGGGTCGAGCTCGGCGCCCAGGAAGAAGCGGTCGGACGGTTCGGGGGCCATGGCCGGACGTTAGGCGCTGTCCGGCACCGTGGGGAGGTGGACGGCAGGGGAGCGGGCGGGAACGGGGCCGGCGAGCGCCGCGGCGGCCGCCAGGTCGGCGGCGAGCTGCGTCGGGGTGAGGTGGGCGTTGAGGCCGCTGGGGTTGCCGAGCAGCACGGCGGGCCGGCCGGCGAACCCGCCTGGAAGCACCCCGGCCACGGCTCGACGGTCGATCGCGGCGCGGTAGCCGCTGAGTCCCAGGAAGCAGACCACGCCGGGTTCGAGCCATCCGACGAGCCGTTCGAGTCGTTCCGCGCCGGCCCGGTACTCGGTGGCATCGAGCTCGGCGGCCGTACGGGTGGTGCGCTTGACGAGGTCGGTGAAGCCGATGCCGTGCCCGGTCAGCGCGGCGTCGGGGTCGCGATCGACGCGTGCGAGGCCGGCGGCGAGCAGGGCCGGCCAGAACCGGTTGCCCGGTCGGCCGAACGCGATGCCGTGGTCGGCGGCGTAGGGCGAGGGATTGAGCCCGCACACCAACAGGCGCATCCCCGGCCCGACCCGGTCGGCAAGGGACCAGGTACGTCGGACCGTCAGCTCGACCGTCATCGGGTGCGTCGCGATCCTCGCTCGGGCATCGTCGCGGTCGGGCCGGTCGCGGTCGGGCCGGTCGCGGTCGGGCCGGTCGCGGTCGGGCCGGTCGCGGGCAGGCCGGTCGCGGTCGTCGTCGGCGTTCGCGAAGCCGGCCCCGACGACGAGGTCGGTCAGGTCGGGCCCGGGGGTCGCCACCGTCCCCGCCGGCGTGACCCGGGGAAGCCGCAGATGGACCAGGGCGCCGACGGGCAGGGTCAGGTGCATCCGGGCGAGGGCCATGGGCAGCCGCCGTGGTGCGCAGTGCGCGAGGTCGGCGCGGTGCTGCGGATCGTTCCCGGCGCCCGCTCGGTCACCGTCCCGGCGAAATTTCTCCACGTCGGTCATCGTGCCATCGCGTCGGGTCCGTGAGGCTGCCCGAAGCCGTGACCTGCACCGCAGGGTGCCGCGGTGGCACCGGGGTCGGCGGCGGCGGCTCGCGGCGGGGCGATCGATCGGCTCACGGGGCCTCCCGATGAGGGTTCGAGGGACCTGCGGCGGGCTACGCTGCGGGCACTACAGCCTTGAGCAGGTGAGGTGGAGATGACCAGCACCATCGAGCGGGAGTCGATCAGCGAGGCGCTGGCGCTCATCGACAAGGAACTCGTGAAGCTGGTCAAGCGCGATCTGGTGACCACCAACGAGGTCGCCGACCTGCTCCTGGACGTGCGTACCCTGCTCGCCTCGGTCGACCTCAGCGACGTCTCGGCCTGAGCCCCGGTCGGGCCTCTGAGCCCGACTCGCATCCGGCCGCCGGGTGCGGTGGCCGTCCGATTTCACCGGTCAGGGCAGCAGCCGTCGTAACAGGCGGCCGAGCCCGTACCCGATCACCAAGCCGCCGAGCACGTCGGAGGCGTGGTGGATCCGGACGTAGACCCGGCTCGAGGCCACGACGGCCCCGAGCGCGGTCAGCCCCAGCCTGACCACCGGTCCTCGTCCCCGGCCGAGCATCAGCACCGCCACCATCGTTGCGGTGGCATGACCGCTGGGGAAGCTGGTGGTGCGCGGGGTGCGTAGACGATGGGGACGTCGGGTCCCCTCCTCGAGTACCGGCCGCTCTCGCCGGAACACGGCCTTGACCGGGCCGTTCACCAGGGCCGATTCCGCTGCGAGGGCTGCGCTGGTGCTCACCGCGCGCACCACCCGCTTGGGGCTCGGCGAGATGGCCGCCGGCAACCAGGCCAGGGCATGCCACACCAGCGAGAAGTTGGCGGCCTCGCTGGCGGTGTAGAAGACCCGGTCGGCCACGGCATTGCCACGGAGGCGGTCGAGCGGCGCGTCGGCCCACCGGTCGAAGCGGTCGACGGCCGATCGGGTGATCGCGCTGACGTCCATCAGGCACCTGCCCAGGGTCGCAGTGCAGCGTCGAGGTCGGCGGCGATGCGCGCCGGGTCCTGCTGCGGCCCGAAGTGGCCGAGGTCGTCGTAACGCATCAGCTGCGCCTGCGGCAGTCGTTCGACCACTCGGGCGGCGAAGGATGACGGTGCCCCGGGCTCGACCACTCCGGCGGCGACCACCACCGGGCAGGCCACACCACCGAGCCGCTCGTAGAGCCCGTGGGCCCGACCGAGCCGGTAGAAGGTCGATTCGTCGTCCCGACGGCAGGCCAGTGTCCGTTCATCCGGTTCGGCCGGGTTGCCGGTCCGAACCCAGCACTGGTCGAGGTAGGCGTCGAGGCTGTCCGGGGTGCAGGCGTCGAAGGGCGGCTTGGCAGCGAAGTTCGCACGTGCCGCATCCCGCGACGGGAACCGGTCGCGGCGGCGCAGGGTCATCTCCGCCAGTACGTGGTCCCGCAGCGGTTCGTCGGTGTCGATGGGGGAGGTAACCGGCTCGTAGCAGTACAGCGCGCGAAACGTGCCCGGGCGGGCCAGTTCGGCCAGCAGCAGGGCCGCGGCACCCATCGAGTGGCCGGCGGCGACGCACCCCTGCAAGCCGAAGGCGTCCACGGCGGCGAGGACATCGTCGGCGACGCGGAGCCACGACAGGTCGGCGGTCTCGGGGGTCCTGCTGGCACCGTGGCCCCGAGCGTCGAAGGCCAGGCAGTGCCAGCCGGGGAGGTGGGCCCGAACCGGTTCCCAGATCCGTCCGGCGAAGCCGGTGGCATGGGCCAGCAGCAGCGGGGGACCGTCACCGCCGAGGTCGTGCAGGGCGACGGCCACCCCGTCGGTGGAGTCGACCCATCGGTCGGCGGCGGCGTGCATCGGCTCCATCTTGGCTGCCGTCGTCGTGGTGGGGCCAACGAGGCGGGTCCGGTCCGTTCGGGCAGCAGCGGCCGGTTGGCTCGTCGCGCCGGTCTGCGCTGGTGCTCGCCGTTGTGGGATTGCGTCGGTAACCTACGCACATCGACGATGATCCCGACCTCGAAGCCGTCCTGGCCGCCAACCGTGCCTTCTACGATGCGTTCGAGGCTGCCGACCTCGACGCCATGTCCGACTGTTGGGAGCACAGCGACCGGGTGGTCTGCACCCATCCGGGTTGGGTCGCGCTGTACGGCTGGGCCAAGGTGTCGGCCTCCTACTTCGCCATCTTCTCGGGCCCGTCCCGTCAGCAGTTGATCCTCACCGATCCCCATGTGACCCGTAACGGCGACACTGCTTGGGTGGTCATCGACGAGAACCTGCTGGGCCCTGCGATGGGCCACACGGTGTCTGCACTCAACCTGTTCGTCCGTGCGGACGACGGGTGGAAGCTCCTCGCCCATCACGCCAGCAGCGTTCTGGCGGGCCGTTGACCCGTTCGAGGCCGGCCGCGGTGGCTGCCGGTGTCGCTGCGGTGGCCGTGCTGCTTCTCGGCGCGCTCCTCGCCATGGCGCTCTTCGGCGGCGGCGACGGTGATGTGGCCGGGCGGGTCTCGGTCAGCCGTGACGGAGGTTCCCTCGTGCAGTTGGCCCCGGTCAGCGCCACCGGCCCGGCGGTGCGGCCGGACGACTTCTGTCTGCCGGCCTCGCCCGCAGTGGGCGGGGCGAGGGTGCTCGACTGCGAGCTGACCCCGCTGATCGACCCGGCCTCGACGCGCTGCAACGGCATCGGACAGCCGGCGTCGGGTGACCGTCTGTGCCGGCCGCTCGAGCCGGGTTCCGGCGATCAGCTGCTCGGCTGGGTGGTCCGGGCCGACACCACCGGGACCCGCACGCTGACGGTGTACCTCGGATCGGTGTCACCCGCTCCCGGCGCAGCAGCGGGGACGGCGTCCGCCGCGACGATGGAAGGCCGCTACGCCGCCGTCGATGAGAACGGCCGCTGGGCGGAGCTCGCCGTGTGCCCGACCGATCTCGACGGCAACGGTTCAGTGGACCTGGTGGTGTTCGGCCGCGCAACCACCGGTCCGGCGGCCGACCGGCCCGAGCTGGTGGTGCTGTCGATGGGGACCTCCGCCGGCGGGGCGAAGGACATGCCGGTCCTGCAGACGCTCAGCTTTGACGGCGCAGTCGGGCGTGCCCAGGGCGAAGGGTGCGCCGCTCCACTGGTACGCGCCCTGCGTTACGACGGTCGCCGTGGCCTCGAGCTCGACGAGAACGCTCTCGGGGTCTGAACCCGGCAACGGCTCCCGGCCTCTGTCGCCTGTCCGCACGGCTGCGGGCCCCGGTCCAGGCCGGTTCAGGCCAGGCCGGGCCGAGGTGACCGTGCGAGGCCGCCGATCTCGCTCAACGGGTGGGGTAGGCCCGGCGTAGCCGGTCGGCCACGAGCAGCAGGACCCCGCCGATCAGACACAACCAGGCAGCCACCTTCAGTTGGTGTGCGGTGTCGGTGCCGGTGGTCGGCAAGCTGGTCCCGAGGACCTGGCCGGAGGCCGTGGTGTTGGGGCTGACCCCGCCGGAGGGCTGGGTGACCGTGGCGCTGCTGGCGGCTGTGGTGGACGGAGAAGCGGTGGTGACCGTCGAGGGCAGTGCGCCACCACCACCGGAGGACGTCGGCGGGGCCGCGGCGGTGGTGGTCGTCGCCGCCGTGGTCGAGGTGGTCGTCGCCGCCGTGGTCGAGGTGGTCGTCGCCGCCGTGGTCGAGGTGGTCGTCGCGATCGAGGTCGAGGTGGTCGTCGCGATCGAGGTCGACGTTGAGGTCGACGTTGAGGTCGACGTTGAGGTCGACGTTGAGGTCGACGTTGAGGTCGACGTAGAGGTCGACGTTGAGGTCGACGTGG
>CAIXPF010000010.1 GCA_903921205.1 uncultured Acidimicrobiia bacterium
CGGCCCCGGCCCCGGCCCCGGCCCCGGCAGGGTGGGCACGGTCGGGCTCAGCGCCGGAAGTCCGGCTGGCGCTTCTCGTTGAACGCCGCGACGGCTTCCTTCTGATCGGGCGAGCCGAAGCAGGCGTCCTCCATCTGCAGCGACAGCGGCATGACGAACGAGGAGATCGACCGCATCCAGGCGTTGACGGCCATCTTGGAGGCGCTGATCGCCTGCGCCGGGCCGGCGGCGAGCGTCGCGGCGATGCCGACGGCCTTGTCGAGCAGCTCGTCGTCCTCCACCAGGAAGCTGGCGAGACCGATCCGCTCGGCCTCCTCGCCGGTCACCCGGTCGCCGCTCATGAGGAAGTACTTGGCCTTGTTCACCCCGATGAGCAACGGCCAGATCAGCTGCCCGCCGTCGCCGGCCCCGATGCCCATCTTGACGTGGGTGTCGGCGAAGACCGCCGAGCGCCCGGCGACGACGACGTCGCAGAGCAGGGCATAGGTGGCGCCGAGGCCCATCGCGTAGCCGTTGACGGCGGACACCAACGGCTTGGTGCACTCCAGCATGTGGTCGACGATGCGGCGGGCCTCCTCGAGCATGCCGCCGGTGGTCGAACCCATCGGCTCGACGCCCCCGCCGCCGAAGTCGCCACCGGCGCAGAACGCCCGCCCGGAGCCGGTGATGACCGCAGCGCGCACCTCACGGTCGGCCTGGATGTCACGGGTGAGGGTGGCCATCTCGCGGTGCATGACCGAGTTGACCGAGTTGAGGCGCTCGGGCCGGTTCAGGGTGCAGATGGCGACGCCGTCGGGGCGCTTCTCGATGGCGATGGTGGTGTACGCAGCAGGATCCAGCATGGGCCGACCCTACGCCCCGCTGCGGGTACGCGCCCGCGGAGCACGGCCCCGACGCCGCAGCCGGCGCTCAGACCGCTTCACCGGCCCGGTCGGGGAAGCCGGGCACACCCTCGTCGAGCTGCACGCCGAACGTGTTCAGCGCCATCGACACCAAGGTGTACTGCCCGACGGTGAACACCAGGTCGATGATCTGCTCGGTCGAGTACCGGGCAGCCAGCGCGTTCCAGGTCGGCTGGCCGATGAAGGAGTCGTCGTGCAGCTCGTCGGTGGCCTGCACCAGGGTGCGGTCGAAGTCGCTCCAGCCGGGCGCGTCGGAGCCCAGCGTCAGCCGGTGGATCTCCACGTCGGTCAGCCCGCAACGCAGACCGATGAGGGTGTGCTGGCCGAACTCGTAGGCCGAGCGGCAGCGCCAGCCGATGCGCAGCATGACCAGCTCGCGTTCGCGGGCGGGCAACGTCGACTTCTCGAACACGTGGTTGCCGAACACCGACCACCGCTTGAACAGCTGCGGATGGTGGGCGATGGTGCGCATCACGTTCGGCGGGGCGCCCCGGCCCCGCAGACGATCGGCGATGGCGGGGTCCCACTCCGACTCGGGCAACGGCGGGACGCGGGGCGTGTCGAGGCGCATGGCCGGACGTTAGCCCCGGCACCGATCGCCGGGACGCCGGTAGGGCCGCTGCACCGGCGGCAGGGCTACCGTCCCGGCCATGGAACTCCAGGGAAGCACCGTCATCGTCACCGGAGGCTCGCGCGGCATCGGGCGCGGCATCGTCGAGGCCTTCGCCGCCGAAGGCGCGAACGTGGTGATCGGCGACCTGCTCGGCAATGCCGAGGTCGCCGCCGCCTGCGCCGAGACCACCGCGGTGCTGCGCGCCGCCGGCGCCGGCGTGCACGCCGTCGAGGTCGACGTGCGCGATCCGGCGGCCAACGAGGCGCTCGTGGCGGCGGCCCTGAGCACCTTCGGCCGCCTCGACGTGGTGTGCGCCAATGCCGGCGTCATCGTGCCCAAGCCGCTGGCGCAGACCTCCGCCGAGGAATGGGACTTCATGTTCGACGTGAACGCCAAGGGCGCCTTTCTCACCTGCGCTGCGGCGATCCCCCACTTCACCGAGCAGAAGGCCGGCTGCTTCGTGGTCACCGCCTCCATCGCCGGCAAGCGCGGCCAGGCCGGGGCCGGGGCCTACGCCGCCTCGAAGTTCGCCGCGGTGGGCCTCACCCAGTCACTGTCGATGGAGCTGGCGCCGCTGAACATCCGGGCCAACGCCATCTGCCCCGGTTACCTCGGCACCTCGATGTGGCTCAACGACATCCTCGGTCGCCAGAAGGACGCCGGGAAGGACACCTCGCAGGTGTTCGAGCGCTTCGCCACCCAGAACACCCCGCTCGGCCGGCCCCAGACGCCCGCCGACATCGGCCAGGCCGCGGTCTACCTGGCCCGGGCCGACAACGTCACCGGCGTGGCCCTCAACGTCGCCGGCGGGCTCGAGCAGTGGTGAACACGCCGGGCTGAACGCGGCTCGGCGCCGGGACCAGGTCCCGGCGCCGAGCGCCTTGCAGTTCGCCCCGGCTGCAGCCGGGACCCGTCGTGTGCCGGACCGCCCGCGATCGACGGGCCGGGTGACGGCTCAGTGGTCGGCCTTGGCCCCTTCGGGCAGACCCACCCGGGCTTCGGGCGCCGCCCACGTCGGCCAGCGGGCCCGGCTGCGCTCGGACAGCTTGTGCAGCAGCTTGATGGCACCGGGATCGGAGTCGCCGGGCTTGGCCTCGATGACCCCGTCCTGCAGCATGCGCATGATGATCTCACGGCCGAGGTCGGTACGGACCAGGGTGAGCGTCCAGTCGGTGGCGTCACCGATACCACCGGTGGAGATGTCGGCGTGCTCGGCGGAGAAGTCGGGGCAGTGGTTGCAGCCCTCACGGGTCCAGGCGTGGCACTCCTTGAGGTTGATCTCGTGGTAACTGCCGTCCTTCATCCAGATCTGGAAGACGCCCTTGATGTTCATCTTCTTGATCTGGTCCTTGGCCAAGCCGTACTTCACGTAGAACAACTCGTCGAAGAGCGAGTCGTCGAAGCTCTTGGAGCACAGCAGACCGATGTTGAGCTTGATGGGCTTGGAGACCTTGCCGATCTTGCGGCTCCACATCACCGGGGCGATGGAGGTCTGGCAACTCATCCCGACCAGGGCCAGGTTCTGCAGGCCCCGCTCCTTGGCGTCGTCGAAGGCGATGGTGTTGGCCGAGTAGGTGTAGCGGCTCCCTGCGCCGCGCAGCACCTCTTCCCGGTTGGTAGCGACCATCGGCTTGGCCTTCCAGCCGCCTTCGCCACCCTCGGAGCTCTCCAGGCCGGACACGAGGGCCCCGTCGATGTAGCCCTTCTCGAGGGCCCAGATCAGGATGGCCGACACCAGGCCGCCGTCCTGGCCGGTCTCGTAGACGAAGTCGTCGGACGCCCGGCACAGGATGATGTCCTTGTAGATGCCCGACATGTCCTCGGCGGTGCGGGTGCGCCCGAAGAGGTGCTCGTCGGCCTGCGGTTCCCACGCCCGGAACCGGGGGCAGGCCCGGGTGCAGGACGTACAGCCCTTCTCACCGTGCAGGCAGTTGTCGAGGCCGAGCTCGTCCTCGAGGTGGAACGGCTTGTACTGACCGGGCTCGTGCTTGTAGCCGATGACGTCGTGGGGGCAGGAGATGACGCAGCCGGCACAGCCGGTGCACAGCCCCGAGGTGATGACCTCCTCGTACAGTTCCTTCCACTGGAAGGTCCAACGTTCCTTGCCGGCGGAGGGGGCAGCGTCCTCGGTCATGGTCATGGGCACAATCTAGGTGCCGTCGACCGCCGTGTCCCGTTCAACGCTCAGCGGCAGGTGGCGACCGCTGCGGCGACCTCCGCCGGGAGGCTCTGCCCGGCGGCGAGGTCCTCGTCGAGCGGCACCCGCTGCGGCTCCGCAACGACCTCGTGCCAGCGGTCGAGGGCACAGCGGCAGGCCGTGTCGTCCGCGCCACTACGGCCGCAGGACGCCACGAACGTGCGGTCGAAGGCGGCCGGGCCGTCACCGCCGGTGGAGCGGGTCAGCAACGCCAGCAGGGCGACCCCGGCGAACACCACCAGCAGGGCCAGACCGAGCCGGGCCACCACCGCCGGCTCGTACGGTCCGAGCACCGCAGGCCGTGGCGCGGACGCGCCGGGCTGATTCGGCTGGGTGGGCGTGCCGGGGGGATTCGTCACCGCCCGAGACGCTACCGGCCGACGGCGGGGTCGGAGCGAACCAGGGCGCCGGCCCGGACCAGGGTCGACCGGCAACCGGGCGGTCAGTCCGTCGGGCCCCGATCGCCGGCCGCCGGGGAATCGGCGACTCCAGCGGGACCGTCGGTCTCGGCGAGGGCGCGGCGCACGCGGTAGCGGTCGAGATCGACCAACTCGGCCGGCTCGGCCCGGTCCACAGCGGTGGTCGGATCGGCCAGCAGTTCGACCGGGAAGGGCACGACCGGGCCGTCGACGCTGGCGATGAGCTCGCGGTACAACTCGATGAGCAGGGCCCGCTCGTCGGGATCGATGCCGTCGGCGGACCGATCGGCCTCGGCCTGCAGCGACTCGAGCCGCGCCAGGTCGGCCATGAGCGCATCGAGGGCCGAGCTGGACGGGCGACGACGCAGGAAACGGGAGCGGCGGCGCGGCAGGGCCGAGGGTGTACCCCTCGGGTCCTGACGCGCTGAGCGGGAGCCCCACAGTCCTTCCATGCCCTCGAAGTGTCGACCGCCGGGCACCGGCTGCGTTACCGGCTCATGGGCCTAACCCGGTTTGGGGACGGACCCTGCGCCCAGCTGCACCGCCCGCAGGAACACCGCATCCAACATGGGCTCGGTGAGGCGCCCGGTGAAGGTGTTCTGCTGGCTCACGTGGTAACTGCACAGCAGCGTGCGGCCCTCCCCCAGTGGCACCTCGAGCCCGTGGGCGAAACGGGGGCGGGGCCTCGGCACGGCGAGGAGGTCGGCCACGACCTGGTACCCGAACCCGCCGAGGGCCACGAAGACCCGGGCCTGCGGCAGCAAGGCCAGCTCGGCGTCGAGGAACCCCCGGCACGCGTCACGTTCGGCCGGGGTCGGCTGGTTGCCGGGCGGGGCACAGCGCACCGGTGAGGTGACGTAGGCGCCGTGTAGCTCGAGGCCGTCGTCGCGATGGCGCGACTCGGCCTGGTTGGCCAGCCCGGCCCGGTGCATGGCCCGGAACAGCCAGTCGCCCGAGCGGTCGCCGGTGAACATCCGCCCGGTCCGGTTGGCCCCGTGCGCGGCCGGGGCCAGCCCGATCACCACGACCGTGGCGTCGGGATCACCGAACCCCGGCACCGGCCGGCCCCAGTAGGTCTCGTCCCGAAAGGCCGCCTTGCGGGTGGCCGCGACCTCCTCCCGCCAGGCCACCAGGCGCGGGCAGCGACGGCAGCTGGTCACCTCGTCCTGCAGCAGCCGCAGGGTCCTGGCGCGTCGTGCCGTCACCGGCGGGAGGCTAGGGCTCCAGGGCCCGGCGGGCGACTAGGTTGACGGGGTCATGCCTGCTCCCGCCGCCCCCGACGACGCCAAGGCCGAACCGAAGCCTGTGCCGTCCACGCTCGTCCTGCTCGTCCGCCACGGCAAGACCCCCACCACCGGCACCTCGTTGCCCGGTCGGGCCAAGGGCCTGCACCTCGCCCCGGAGGGCCGCAAGCAGGCCGAGGACGCCGCCAAGCGCATCGCCCAGCTGAAGAACGTCGCCGCCGTCTATGCGTCGCCGCTCGAACGCACCCGCGAGACCGCGGCACCGATCGCCGCGGCACTCGGCATGCGGGTACGCACCGAAGCAGGCCTGCTCGAGTGCGACTTCGGCGACTGGACCGGGCGGGAGCTCAAGGAGCTGTTCAAGCTGCCGGAGTGGACCACCGTGCAGCGGTACCCGTCGGGGTTCCGTTTCCCCAACGGCGAGTCCTTCGCCGAGATGCAGCTGCGCATCGTGAGCACCATCGACCGGCTGCGCGCCACCCACGCCGGCAAGACCATCGTGTGCGTCTCCCACGCCGATCCCATCAAGGCCGCCCTGGCCTCCGCCGTCGGCACCCACCTCGACCTGTTCCAGCGCATCGTGGTGTCGCCCTGCTCGGTCAGCGCAGTGCTCTACGGCGCCGGCGGCCCCGTGGTGCTGGCCACCAACTCCACCGGACGAGACCTACGGACGCTGCAACCGTCATGAACATGCCCTCCCCCTACGACATCGTCAACGCCGAGCTGTTCACCGCCGGTGCCCTCGGCGAGCCGGGCCAGCGGGTGTTCTACCTGCAGTGCCTCGGCGACGGGTCCCTGGTCACCCTGCGCTGCGAGAAGCAGCAGGTCGGGGCCCTCGCCGAGTCCTTCGGCCAGGTGCTCGCCGACCTGCCGTCCCAGCCGCTGGGCCCGCTGCCCACCGAGCTCGAGCTGCACTTCCCGGTCGAGCCGGCCTTCACCGTCGGTGGCCTGGCGCTCGGCTACGACGACCAGCACGACCGGCTGCTGGTGCTGCTCGAGGAGCTGGTGGTCGCCGAGGATCCCGACCGGGTACCCGAGGGTGCCACCGCCCGGTGGGTGCTCACCCGGGAACAGGTGCACGCCTTCATCGCCCGGGCGGAGGACCTCGTCGCCGGTGGTCGGCCGCTCTGCCCGTTGTGCGGCCGGGCCATCGACCGCGACGGTCACACCTGTATCAAGACAAACGGACACCGGCCACACTGACCACGCTGACCGTCCCGACCGCCCTGACTGCTGCCCGGAGGACGAGGATGGGCCTGCTGCTGATCGACGCAACGCCATGAACCAGTCGGACCGTCAGCACCGTAACGATCCGGAGACCCTCCTCGCCCTGCACGAAGGACCGATCGAGGTGCTCGGCCGGATGCCGTGGTCCTCCAACGGCACCTACCTGGTGACCCTCGACGCCGAGGGCAGCCGCAAGGCCATCTACAAGCCGCTGCGGGGTGAGCGACCTCTGTGGGACTTCCCCTCCGGGCTGTACCGCCGCGAGGTCGCGGCCTATGAACTGTCCGACGCCCTCGGCTGGGGCGTGGTCCCGCCGACGGTGCTGCGTGACGGGCCGATGGGCGACGGCTCGCTGCAGCTGTTCGTCGATGCCGACTTCGAGCAGCACTACTTCACCGTGTCCGAAGAGGCCCGCTACCGCGACGACCTGATGGCCATCTGCGTGTTCGACCTCGTGGCCAACAACACCGACCGCAAGAGCGGCCACTGCCTGATCGGACGCGACGAGCGGGTCTACGCTATCGACAACGGCCTGTCGTTCCATGCCGAGTTCAAGTTGCGCACGGTGCTGTGGGACTACGCCGGCGAGGACATCCCCGAGCCGTTGCTCGACGACCTCGCCCGGCTCAGCGCCGAGGGGTTGCCGCAGTCGCTGCTCGACCTGCTCGACGACGACGAGGAGCGCGACGCCTGCCGCGAGCGCATCGACCTGTTGCTGCGCGGCCGCCGCTTTCCCGCCGACCCCACCGGCCGCCGTTACCCCTGGCCGCTGGTGTGAACCGGTCGACGCCCACCAACCGCCGAACGACGAAAGCCGAACAACCATGAACCGGCTCGACGAGTTGATCGACCGTGCCGACCTCGACGGGTTGCTGCGCCACCTCGAGGACCTCTGCGACCTCGAGGACTGGGACGAGCTGCGCCGGCTGCGCGACCGCTGCCGACAGGCCACCGCCAGCGGACGCCAGCTGTGGCCGGCGGCGTCCTACGCCGAGTACCGCATCGCGCTGCAGGCCGACGCCGCCCATGCCGGGGCGATTCTCAACGAGGCGACCGGCCGGTTCTCCATCGGGCCGCTGAGCGAGGTCGTGGCGTCCGTGCACGACTGGGCGTCGTTGGCCCCTCATCTCGCTCCGGGGCCGGTGCGGGCGCTCGTGGCCTACGAGCGGGTCCTGCGCGGCGAGGACCTGCGCGGGGACCGTTCGATCGACACCTCGGTCTACGAGCTCCCGCTGGTGCTGCAACCGTGGGAGCCGCGCTACCCGCTGGCCACCTACGAGCCCCAGCGGGGGATCTTCGCTCCCCCCTCACCGCTGCCACCGTTGCGGCCGGTGGTCCTGCCCCTCGACGAGGCCCGCCTGGCCGGCGACCCGCTCACCACCGATGCCCTGGTGGACCTCACCCGCCAGTGGACCACCGAGTCCAACGGCCGTTCCGATGCGGTGACCGTGGCGGGCGACCCGCTCGACGCCATCGCCGCGCTCGGGGTGGCCGAGGCTCGCACCAGCCCGATCCCGGCCCGCCAGGCGTTGGAGATGATGGCCTGGACCGCAGCATCCGGCGGGGCGCACGGCCGGCGGCGGGGCATGGCCGCAGGGCGCTTCACTGCGTGGTGGACGATGGCCAGCCTCACCGGGCTGGCCGACGACTGGCCCGTCGAGCCCGACGACCTCGGCGACGCCGTCGAGTCCCTGGTGTTCGTGGCCTGGGACACCGCGCAGCCCGAACCGGGGTGGACGTTCCGCCTGGCCGTGGCCGATCCCGATCGCGGGCTGTCGTGGGCCGTGATGGCCTACGACCAGAAGCTCGACGGCTGAACCGGCTCCGGACGCGACCGGGTCCCAACAGGCGGGAACGACGACGGGCCCGGGGCGAAGCCCCGGGCCCGTGACGTCGACTTCTGCGCCGGCGTCGGCGTCAGCGTCCCTCGAGGGCCTCGATGAGCTTCGGCATCACCTTGTGGACGTCGCCCACGATGCCGAGATCGGCGATCGAGAAGATCGGGGCTTCCTTGTCCTTGTTGATGGCGATGATGTACTTGGCGCCCTTCATGCCCACCATGTGCTGGGTGGCACCGGAGATGCCGCACGCCACGTAGACCGTGGGCTTGACCACCTTGCCGGTCTGGCCGACCTGGTAGGAGTACGGCACCCAGCCGGCGTCCACGATGGCACGCGACGCGCCCGGAGCCGCCTTGAGCAGCTTGGCGAGCTGCTCGACCATCTCGTACTTGGCGGCCTCGCCGAGACCACGGCCGCCGGACACGACGATCGCCGCCTCCTCCAGCTTCGGACCGCTGGTCTCCTCCACGAAGCGGGCGGTGACCGTGGCGGTGCCGGTGTTGCCCAGCTCGGGCACGTCGAGGTCCTCGACATCGGCGGCGGAACCACCGGCGGGCTCGGCGGCGAAGGACTTCGGCCGGATCAGCACGATCTTGACGGCGTCGCCGGTGAAGCGGGTGGTCACGTTGGTGGTGCCACCGAAGACCGGCTCCACGCCGGCCACGTCGTCGCCGTCGACGACGAGGTCGACGACGTTGGTGATGACCGGGGCGCCGAGCTTGGCGGACAGGCGGCCGGCCACGTCACGGCCGTCGTAGGTGGTGCCGAACAGGATCAGGTCGGGCGCACCGTCGGCCTCGATCTTGGCCGCGAGGGCCGCGGCCACCGGCGGGCCGACCAGGGCGTCGTCGAGGTCGCCGGTGGCGAACACGGTGGAGGCGCCGTGGTCACCGAGGGTCTCGGCCACGTCGTCGCCGTCACCGGCGTAGAAGCAGCTGACCTCATCGGCGATCTCGCGGGCCTTGGCGAGCATCTCGAGCGTGATGGTCTTCACCTGGCCGTCGGCGGCCTCGGCGAACACCCAAACGTTGTCCAGTGCCATCTCAGATCACCTTCAGGTTCTCGAGGAAGGTCACGATCTCCGCGAAGCCTTCGCCTTCGTCTTCCACGACCCGACCGGCCTCACGGGCCTCGGCGGCGGCGATCTCGACGATCTCCTGGCCGCCACCGGCCCATCCGACCTCGTCCGCCGACAGGCCGAGATCGGCCACGGTCAGCTCCTCGACCGGCTTGGACTTCGCCGCCATGATGCCCTTGAAGGACGGGTACCGGGGCTCGACCACACCGGCGGTGACCGACACCACTGCGGGCAACGGGCAGGTCACCTCGTCGTAGCCGGACTCGGTCTGACGCCGGACGTTCACCGAGGAACCGTCGATCTCGATCGACTTGGCGAAGGTGACCGAGGGAAGGCCCATCAACTCGGCGATCTGGCTGGGCACCGTGCCGGTGTAGCCGTCCGAGGACTCCGTGGCGGTGAGCACCAGGTCGGGGCTCTTGCGGGCGATCGCCGCAGCGAGCACCTTGGCGGTGCCGAGGGCATCGGTGCCGCTCAGCGCCGGGTCGGACACCAAGATGGCGTCCGCCGCGCCCATGGCCAAGGCGGTACGGAGACCCTTGGTCTCGCCACCGGGGGCCATCGACACCAGGCTCACCGTGCCACCACCGGCGCTGGTGACCAGCTGGAGGGCCATCTCGACGCCGTAGGAGTCGGACTCATCGAGGATGATGTTGCCCGTCCGCTTCAGCGTCTTGGTTGCCGGGTCGAGCGAACCGGGCTCGGCCGGATCTGGGATCTGCTTCACGCAGACGACGACATGCATAGCTGAAGTTTGCTGCGCCGAGCGCATCGTCGTACAAATCAGAGAGCGAATCAGCCTCCGGCGCCTGCCAGAATGCCGCGGTGCGCGTCCTGCTCGTGGTCAACCCCGCCGCCCGTGGCGTCAGTCGGCAGACCGCGACGGCCGCCACCGAACGCTGGTCGGCGCAGCACGAGCTGACCTGTCTGTCCTCCCACCGGCACGGCTTCGACGAGGAACTGCGCACGGCCATCCCCGCTGCGGAGGCGGTGGCGGTGCTCGGCGGCGACGGGATGCTCAACCGCGTGGCGAACGTGCTGGCCGACCTCGGCTCCGACGCTGCCCTGGTCCCCCTGCCGGGAGGGACCACCAACGTCGTCGCCCGCACCATGGGCCTGCCCCGCCGGCTCGAAGCCGCCAACGAGGTCGCGTTGGCTGCGCTGGCCGCCGGTGCCACGGCGCGCCGCGGCTGGGGACGGCTGAACGGTCACGGGTTCCTGGCCAATGCCGGGGTGGGATTCGACGCCGCCGTCGTGCGCCGGGTCGAGGCGAATCAGGCCCGCAAGGCCCGCCTCGGCCACCTGTGGTTCGCCGCCGCCGCGGCTCGTGAGGCCTGGACCGCCCCCCGTCAGGTACGGCTGCACGCCGTGCCGCCGGCCACCGAGCAGGCGGCGCCCGGTGCCGACGCCTCTGGCGGCGGCGCATTCTGGGTACTGGCCATGGCCGGTCATCCGTACTCCTACGCCGGCAGCCGGGCCCTCGAGCTGCTGCCGCCGGACCGGGTGTGGGGCGACGGCCTGTGGATGGTGGAGGTCCGGCCGACGTCGGTCCCCACCATGGCCCGGCTCGCGTTGCGGCTGCTCACGTCGAGCCGCGGCATCGCCGACGCCGACGGGGTCGACTGCCGCATGATCACCGGCGCGATCACCTTCCGGTCCGACCACCCCGTGGCCGCCCAGGCCGACGGGGAGCCGCTCGAGCCGGCCTGCTCGTTCACCTTCCGTTGGCAACCCGACGCCCTGCGGCTGATCACCCCGGGCCCCGGCCCAGGCTGAGGAGGGCCACGTCGGGCACGTTGGTGATGATGGCGTCCACGCCGAGCGTGGCCAGTTGGGCAACCGACGCCGGGTCGTCCACCGTCCAGGTGAACACCGCCAGCCCGGCCCGGTGGGCGGCCTCGACCAACCCCGCGTCGATGACCGTCCAGTGCGGGTGAACCGCCACGTGGCCCGACGCTGCCAGCTGTGCCAGCACGGCCGGGCCGGGCCGGTCCTCGGTCAGCCAGCCGAGCCTGCATGCCGGGCTCCGCGCCGCGACGAGGTCCAGGACTGCAGCATCGAAACTGGACACCAACACCTGGTCACGGCCTTCGCGCTCGGAAAGCAGCTCGACGAGTGCCCCGGCCAGGCGATCCCGGGCAGCGTCCGCTCGGCGCCCGTCGTCCTCCCCGAGGCCGGCGATGCCGTCGGTCTTGAGCTCGATGTTCACGAGCATCCCATCGCAGGTATCGAGCACCTCGGCGAGGGTGGGCACCGCCAGGGGCCGGGCGGCCGCAAGCGTCTCGGCCACCGCCCGGCCGAGGTGCCCGCCGACGCCGGGCAAGCGGCTCGACCACGTGGGGTCGTGGTGCACCAGGAGGACCCCGTCCGCGCTCAACCGAGCGTCGAGCTCCACCCCGTCGGCCCCCTGCCGGCGGGCCAGTCGGAAGGCGTCGAGGGTGTTCTCGACCGCCTGACGGGAGGAGCCCCGGTGGGCAACGATGCGGACCATCCCCCAACCTTGACCGAAAAACGGCAGAAAATTCCTCACTTGATCCCTTGATAGTCCGAGTTAACAGGTTGTAACTTTTAACGGTCGCTCGATCCGACCCAGACAACACGCCAAGCGCCGACGATCTCCGCCGGCCTGGCAGGTGTCCGTTGAACGAGTGTCAATCCCCTGCTAGTTCGTGCGCCTTTCGGCGCGTTGGGTTGGAGGTCTTGGTGGCCCTTTCTTCGTCTCGCAATCTGACCCTCGCGGCCGAGAACGATGAATGGCGCCGAACCGCGAACTGTCGCGACACCAGCCCCGACCTGTTCTTCCCGGTCGGCACCACCGGTCCGGCGCTCGAGCAGATCGCCACGGCCAAAGCGGTCTGCGGCACCTGCCCCTCGCAGGCACCCTGCCTCGAGTTCGCCCTCATGACCAACCAGGACACCGGCATCTGGGGTGGCACCTCCGAGGAGGAGCGCCGCAAGCTGCGCAAGGTCTGGCTGACCCGCCAGCGCGAAGCCTCCTGAACCCGACACCCCCCGGTTTCCGTGCCCCTCCTCGGTGAGGGGCACGTTCCGTTTTGCCGGCCCCGGGCCCGACCGCGACCCGCCCGTCCTGCGTGCTCCCCCGATCAGTCGACGTCGCGGGTCACGGGAACCGTCACCGTCACCAGCGTGCCCGGCTGACCGTCGGCGCGGTCGGTCAACACGATCGATCCCTCGAGCTCGTTGCAGACCAACGTGCGCACGATCGACAGGCCCAGCCCGGTCGACGTGTCGAGCGAGAAGCCCTGGGGCAGCCCCACCCCGTCGTCGCAGACCTCGACGGTCACCGAGGCACGGCCGTCGAGCTCGACCGGACCGGTGACGGTGACCACCACCTCGCCGGGTTCGGCACCGTCGGTGACCGCAGCGGGTCCGCGATAGGCGTGGTCGACGGTGTTCTGCAACAGCTCGGTGAGCACCAGGGCCAACGGGGTCGCCACGTCGGCCGGCAGGGTCGGGGTGTCGCCGACCAGCCGGAACAGCACCGGACGTTCCGGCGAGACCAGGGACTCCTCGACCATCCGGATGATCGGCCGGGCGATGTCGGAGAAGGGCACGTCGTCGCCGGCCTCGCGTGACAGCGTCTCGTGGACCACCGCGATCGAGCCGATCCGGCGCACCGACTCCTCGATGGCCTCGCGCGCCTCGGGCAGGGACAGACGCCGGGCCTGGATGCGCAGCAACGACGAGATGGTCTGCAGGTTGTTCTTGACCCGATGGTGGATCTCGCGGATGTGGGTGTCCTTGGAGACGAGCAACCGGTCGAGCCGCCGCAGGTCGGAGATGTCCCGCAGCACCAGCAGCACCCCCACCACCGCGTTGCGTCGCAGCAACGGAACGGCGTGGACCAGCACATTGGTGTGCGTGCCACGTGACAGCTCGAGCGTGGCCGGCCGGCGCTGGCCGATCGAGGTGCGCACCACGCCTTCGTCGAGGCCGAGCTGACCGAAGGTCGCACCCTCGACCTGGATGACCACCCCCAGCCGGTGCAGGGCCGAGACCGCGTTCGGCGAGCTGTACTGCACCCGGCCGTCGGCGTCGAGCAGGATCACCCCGTCACCGACCCGTGGCAGCTCCTTGAGGGGGTCCTCGGTGCCGGGGAAGGGGAACTCGCCGACCGCCACCATCCGGGCGAGGTGACCGAAGGCGTTCAGATAGGCGGTCTCGAGCTCGCCGTGGCGACGGCCGCCGCTGGGCAGGCCCTCGCTGATGAGCACCCCGATGACCCGTCCCCCGTGACGCACCGGGACGGCCCGCACGGAGTGCGGTACGTCCTCACCCTGCACCACCTCGTCGGCGCCGGTGGCCTCGCCCGAGCGGTGGCAGCGATCGACCAGCGGACGCTCGTCCGCCGACACCAGCGTGCCGACCAGGTCGGCGCGGTACAGCGTCTGGCTGGTGGTCGGACGCACCTGGGCGAGGACCACGTACTGGCGTGGCGACCCGGCATCGGTGGCGGCGAACAGCAACAGGTCGGTGAAGGAGAGATCGGCCAGCAGGCCCCAGTTGGCCACCAGCCGCTGCAGGTGATCGACGTCGGTCGGACCCAGGGTGGTGTGGACCCGGGCGACCTCACTCAGGCTGTACATGCCCGCCCGACACTACCGGGCGCGTGACGCGCCGAACGCCGATCAGGACGGCCACATCGACCGGCCGAGCTCGAGCAGGTGACCCAGTTCGGCGATGTCATGATCGAGTTGCGCGATGACGACCCGCCGCTCGGCCAGCGGAGCGATGCGCCCCGCCAACTCGGCCTCGCGGGCGGCGAGCATGGCGTAGTCGATGAAGGACTGGCCCATCGTGGCGAACACCTGCACCAGCCGTTCGCGCTCCTGCGGGTCCGCGCCGGCGCGTGGCGGTCCGTCATCGGCACCGGTCGGCACCACCGCCGCCGCCTGCTCCGGATGGCGCTGCCACTGGTCGGCCAGCGTCCGGGCGGCCGGGTCGCCGAGGCCGGCGGGCAGCGTCCGGTTGCAGACCAGGGCCCCGAGCCGCAGCCCCCGACGCCCGAGCTCCTCGCAGAAGAACGTTGCCTCCTGGACCGGACCCGCCTCGAGGGTGGTCACCACCAGGAACGAGGTGGTGGGGTCACGCAACGTCTGCTCAACCGACTTGGCCCGCTCGACGAAGCCGTCGTACATCGACTGGAACAGCAGGAAGAACTCGGCGATGTCGGCCAGGAACGAGGCGCCGAGCAGGCGGTCGGCCACGGCCTGGAACGGCTTGGAGGCCAGGTTGGCCAGACGGGATCGGTACGGCGCGATCAGCCAGCGCAGCAGCCGGCTGGCGAAGAACTCGGCCATCCGGGCAGGGGCGTCGAGGAAGTCGATGGCATGACTCGACGGCGGGGTGTCGACCACGACGAGGTCGTAGCGGCCCGAGGCATGGATCTCGTGCAGACGCTCCATGGCGATGTAGTCGTGGCTCTGGACGAACGTGCTGGTGAGGTTGCGGTACAGCGGGTTCGCCAGGATCGCGTCACGGGTCGCCTCGTCGGGGGCGTGGCGGCCGACCAGCTCGTCCCAGCTGGCCTTGGTGTCCAGCATCGCCGCCCACAGCTCGCCGCGGGGCTGCACCCCTGCTGCGGCGAAGGCCTCGCGCCCCACCACCGTCTCGGTGTTGCCGAAGCCCGACAGGCCCATGGCCGTGGCCAGGCGCTTGGCCGGGTCGACGGTCAGTACCAGCACCTTGGCATCGAGCTGCGCAGCGGCCGTCGCGGCGAGCGCCGCGGCGACCGAGGTCTTGCCGACGCCACCGGCGCCACAGGTCAGCACCACGTCGCTGGCCGCGACGAGCTGGTCGAGCCGGGCGTCGACGACACGGGCAACGGGCCGGCGGGAGCGGGCAGGGGCCACCGTGGTCCTCAGTCCAGCTCGGCCGAGAGGGCATCGGCGAGCAACTGCACGGCGCGCGTGCCGTGGGGTCGGGCGAACAGGAACGGGAGGTAGACCTGCGCCACATCAGGGGCGGCGTCACGCAGACGCGCGAGGTGTGCAGCCCGCGACCGACGCAGACGAGTGGCCAGCGCCGCTGCCTCGAGAACGTGATGCACGGCATCGCCGTTGTGCCGGACCAGCTCGCTCCGCCAGTCGCCGGGCTCCGCGAGACGGTCGAACAGGGCGGCCTCGCGGCGATTGAACAGCTCGGGCAGGACCCGGTTGACCACGATCGCCGCCACCGACACCTCGGTCTCGGAGCGGATCCGCCCGAGCAGCTCGAGCGTCTCGGTCACCGGCATCTCCTCGGGGGTGGCGACGAGCACCGCCGCGGTGACCTCGGGATCGGCGAGCAGGTCACCCATCCACTCGGTCTCGTTACGGATCAGACCGACCGCGACCAGCTCGCGAATGCCCTGCGGTGCTGCCAACTGGGAGATCACATGGCCGCTGGCCGGGGCGTCGACGACCACGAGGTCGTAGTGCCGTTCCCGCACCTCGTAGGCGATCTTGCCGACCGAGAGGATCTCCTTGACCCCCGGCGCGGCACCGGCGACGAAATCGAACACCGTGGCCAGTGGGCCGAGCCGGCCACCGAGGGGCAACCGCAGATGCAGCTTGAGGTACTCCCGCAGCGAGGCCTCGGTGTCCATCGCCATCAGGTGCAGACCCGGCTCGATCTCCACCGGGTCGAACCCGGCCGGCGGGACGTCGAACGCTGCGGCGAGCGACCCGGCGCCATCGGCCTGGCACAGCAGCACCCGCCGGCCGCCTGCCACCGCGCAGCGGGCAAGGGCTGCGGAGACCGTCGTCTTGCCGACGCCACCCTTGCCGGTGACGAACAGCAAGCGGCGATCGAGCAGCCCCAACGAGTTCAGCGCTCCGGCGCGAAGCCCATCGGGCGCTTGGTGTCCGCCGAGCCCATCTCGACGTACGCGATGCACTCGGTGGGCACGCCGACGGAGCGGCCGTCCTTGTCGGTGAGCCACAGCACCGGCGTCGACCCGGCCAAGGCCCCGTCGATGTCGGCCTTGACCTTGTCGCGGTCGGCATCCCCCAGATCGAGCGCCAGCTCCTTGGGGTTGTGCAACATACCGATGCGAACGTCCACGCTCACTCCCTCACTTGCTCATCGTGCCGGTCGGCGCCTGAACGCTACCGGATGGGCCGGGCTTTCCCGCTGAACGCTCGGCCGGCGACGCGAGCGCACCGACACCGCCCGTGGTGCGGCCGGCACCGTGGCAGGCCCGGTGATCAGGTGACCTTGAGGGCGCTGCTGTAGATGCGCGTCGGGCGCAGCTCGGTCTCGAGCCGTCCGGCGATGGCGTCGATGGCCCGGGCCGCCTCGCTGTCGGGGTCCACGGCCATGATCGGGCGGCCCACATCGGAACCGACCCGCAGGTCGGGCACCAGCGGCACGCGGCCGATCAGCGGCACGTCGAGCACCTCGGCGAGCTCCTCGCCGCCACCGGCGCCGAACAGCTCGTAGCGCTTGCCGTCGTCGCCGGTGAACCAGCTCATGTTCTCGATGATCCCGCGCACCTGCAGGTTCACCTTGTGGGCCATGAACCCGACCCGCTGCGCAACCTTCTGCGCCGCCGGCTGCGGGGTGGTGACCACGAGGACCTCGCTGCGGGGCAGGAACTGCGCCAACGACAGCGAGATGTCACCGGTGCCCGGCGGAAGATCCACCAGGAGGTAGTCGGGATCGTCCCAGTAGACGTCGGTGAGGAACTGCTCGAGCGCCTTGTGCAACATGGGCCCGCGCCAGATGACCGGCTGGTTCTCCTCGACGAAGAAGCCCATCGAGATGCAACGGACCCCGTGCACCTCCGGCGGGACCAGCATCGAGTCGATGACCACGGGGGGCCGGTCGACGCCCAGCATCCGGGGGATCGAGAACCCCCACACGTCGGCGTCGATGATGGCCACCTTGCGCCCGCGTTGCGCCAGGGCGATGGCCAGGTTCGCGGTGATCGAGGACTTGCCCACCCCACCCTTGCCCGAGGCGATCAGCAGACAGCGGGTGCGGTTGGAGGGATCGGCGAAGGGGATGGCCCTGCCCTCGGCATGGCCGTGGGCGTGCTGGGAACCGGCGCTCGCGCCGGGGTCGCCGTGCACCAGCTCGCGCACCCGCGCCCGCTGCGCGTCGTCCATCACCCCGAAACGAACCTGGACCGAGGACGCCCCGAGCTCGCCGAGGGCGCGGGTGACCCGCTGGTCGATCTCGTTGCGCAACGGGCAACCGGCGATGGTCAGATCGACCTCGACCACGACCGCCGTGTCCTCGATGGCGACCGACCGAACCATGCCGAGGTCCACGATCGACCGGTGCAGTTCGGGGTCCTCGACAGGGCGGAGCGCGTCGATGACGGCGGCTTCGGTGAGGGGCATGCGCAACCCTTTCGGGATTTCTCCTACGGCGATAGGTAGAATAGTGGCGTGGAGCGCTCTGCCTTGAATCCCACCGAGTTCGCCTCGGCCGTCAGCGCCATCTCCTCCGCGTTCGGCGACCCGACCCGCCGAGACATCTTCCTGTTCCTGCACGAAGTACCCGACGGAGCGACCGCCGCCGAGGTGGCCGAACGGTTCGGTCTGCACGTCAACGTGGCCCGCCACCATCTCGACAAGCTCGCAGCCGGCGGCTACGCCGAGGTCGTCGTGGCCCGGGGGAACCGCACCGGCGCCGGGAGGCCGTCCAAGCGGTACTGCGCCACCGAGCCACAGCTGAGCCCCCAGGTCCCGGTCCGCCACGACGCCGTGCTGGTGACGCTCCTCAAGCGGGCCCTGGCCCTGCTGCCCCGTGAGCAGGCCGAGGCCCTCGCCGAGGAGGTCGGCGCCGAGTACGGGCAGGCCATGGCGGCGTCGATGGGCGATGCCGCGGAGACCCAACGCAGCTTCCGGGCCGCGCTGCACGCCGTCGCCGACGCCATGACCGCCCACGGTTTCGCCGCCCACGTCGACACCACGAACGACACCGGCCGGTCCGATGCCGACGGGGTCACCGTCACCGACAAGGACGACCGGGCACGACAGTTGCGCATCGTCGCCGAGCACTGCCCCTTCGGTGGCGCCGAAGTGGTGCACCCGGTGATCTGCGCCGTGGACCGCGGCATGATCCGCGGCATGATGGGCGCCCTCTACGGCGAGAACGTGCCCACCTCCGGCTCGTCCCTGCTCCAGGGCGACGAAGCCTGCGAGTTCGACGTCGCCGGCCAGCCCTGAGCCGGCCGGGCCGGTCGGGACCGAGCCGACCCGGGCCGAGCCGGCCGGGCCGGTCAGGAACGGGTTGTGGACGAGGCGGTCCCAGCGGCGGCCGGCGCCGTCGTGGCCGACGCCGCAGCGATGCCCTCGCGGACGCCGAACTGGCTCAACAGACTGTCGATGATCGGCGGCGTGTCGAGCGTGTCGAGCACGGCGAGGTCGTTGCGGGCCGCAGCGTACTGGCCCAGCCGGTAGAACACGATGGCCCGGAACGCCCGGGCATCGGGGTAGGTCGGATCGGCGGCCACCGCGGCATCGAGGTCCGCAGCGGCCTGCTGCTGCAGCTGCGGGGTACCGGTGCGCACCAGTAACCAGCCCCGGTAGGTCAGGGCCTCGGCGTTGCCCGGTGAGCGGGTGAGCACCTCCGAATAGCACTTGACCGCCTCGAGCAACGGCGCCGACGCAGTCGATGCCGGCGCCCCCGAACCGCCCCGCATCGCCGCGCTGGCGAGCTCGAGACAGCCCGCCAACTCCTGGCGGGTCGACGCCCGGATGTCACCGGTGAGGCCACCGACGGAGGTTCGGGTCCCGGCGAGGCGGGCCACCAGCAACCCGGCGCCCACGGCGAACAGCAGGACCGCTGCGCCGACCAGCCAGCGCCCGGGTCCGCGGCCGCTCGTCGCGCGGCGACGGAGGCTCCGCTGGTCCTCGATGGCCCGCAGCACCGCCGCGGTGCGCACCACGTAGTCGTCCCGCAGCGTCGCATGGTCCTCCGGCGACAGGTCGCCCGCCGCCAGCTCCTCGTCGAGGTCGCGCAACGAACGCGCCAGGAACTCGCGTTCCTCCTCGAGCTCGGCGAGCTCGTCAGGGTCGAGCCGCGCCCGGCGCGCCGCAGCGGCGCGGGTGGTCGTGGACACCCGGCCGGAGGGGTCGGGCGGGGTCCGCCGCTCGTCGGTCACGGCAGGTCCACTTCGGTCAGCTCGCGCCGTTCGGCGAGGAACTCGTCGACCAGTGCCCGGTCGGCCTGGGTGGCGGTGCCCTCGGCGCCGATGCCCCGGCGCCACCGCACCAGGACTCCGACGATCGCAGCCACCGCCAGCAGCGCCACCACGACCGGGATCACCCACACCAGGCCCACCACGCCGTCGGAGGCGGGCACCAGGCTCACGCGCTCGCCGAAGCGGTTGGTGATCCGGGCGCGGATCTGTTCGTCGGTGGCTCCCTCGTTGACCAGCTCGGTCACCGCCCGCTCGATGTTCTGGGCCGCGGGTGCGTTCGACTGGGCCACCGACTGGCCGGAGCACTCGGGGCAGGCGAACTCAGCGGCGAGGGCGGCGACGCGCTCCTCGTTGGTCGGCGGGGTGCCGTCTCCCCGGCCGGCCACGGCGAAGATCCCGACCAACAGGGCGACGGCGATGATCCAGAGCACCTGCCGCAGCGGCCGGCTCAGGCGCATCACGAGCCACCGCCCAGGGACTCGGCCTCGTCGATGATGGCGTCGAGGGCGTCGGCGGTCACCCCGCCACGGATCTTGCCGTAGACGAACCCGCTGGGGGCGACCAGGATCGACTCGGGCACCTTGGCCACTGCGTAGTCCACGGCCACGATGCCCGTCGGATCGAGCACCACCGGCCAGGTCCCGCCGTTGCGGCTGAAGAACGTCCTGGCCGACGCAGCCTCCTCCGGGCCGCCGAAGACGACCGACACCACCCGCCGGTCGCCTGCCGCAGCGTGACGTTGCTCGAACTCGATCAACTCCGGGTGTTCCTTGACACAGGGCGGGCACCAGGTGGCGAAGAAGTTCACCACCACCCAGCTGCCGCGATCGTTGTCGAGCGAGTAGGGCGCGCCGTCGATGGTGGTCCCGTCGATGGCCGGGGCCCGCTTGCCGTCGAGCGGGCTGGGGGCGAACGCTCCTTCGACCTGGTCCCGGTTGACGACCTTCCAGGCGAACAACGCCAGCAGGACCAGCAAGGGGACCCCGGCGACCAGCGCCGCCTTGCGGGCGGGACCCATACGAGGACGCGACCGGCCGGGCACGTCGGCGGCGAGGGTGTCTCCGGCATCGGGGTCGAGCCCGATGTCCGGGATCGTCGCCTGATCGGCGTCAACCGGTGGCTCGGCCATCTCAGCTCACCTCGACCGGCACACGGGACCCGTCGGGGTCCTGTTGCTCGACGATCGGGGCCGACACCGGGTCGACCGGCCGGCGACGACGTCCGGGGAAAGCCGCCAGCAGGGTGCCCAGGGCCATCAGCGCGCCGCCGACCCAGAGCCAGCTCACCATGGGCTGCACGATGACCCGGATGACCGCCACGCCGTCCTCGCCGGGCAGCGGTTGTTCCAGGGTCAGGTAGACGTCGTCCTTCCAAGAGGTCCGCACCGACGGCTCACCGACGCTCTGGCCGGCACCCCGGAAGAGGTTGATGCTCGGCTCGTACACCCCGACATCGTCGATCTGCACCGCCGCCACGTAGGACTGCTTCTCGGGTCGTTCGACCACCGACACCCCGAGGTAGGTCACGGTGTGCCCCGCAAGCGTGGCCGACTCGCCCTTCGCCAGGGTGAACTCGCTGTCGCGCAGGTAGCTGCTCGACGCCGCCAGCCCCACGGCGATGAGCACCACCCCGAGATGGACGACCATGCCGCCGTTGGCCCTTCCGACCAGCCCCCGCAGGCCCTGGCGACGGGTGGCGAGGACCACCTGACGCAACGCCGCACCGCCGGCGAAGCCACCGAGGGCGAACGCCAGCAGCGGCTCGAACCCCCGTGCCCCCAACAGCGCGGCCGTCGCCGTCGCAGCCACCGCGGCCCATGCCGGCCACAGCAAGCGCTGGGAGAGCAGCTCGGCAGACGCCTTGCGCCACGGCAGCACCGGGGCGATGGCCATCAGGAACAGCAGCACGAAGCCGATCGGCGTGGTCATCCGGTTGAAGTACTGCGGACCCACCGACACCCGACGGTCGCGCAGCACCTCCACCACCAGCGGGAACACCGTGCCGAGCAGCACCACGAAGGCGAACGCCGCGAACAGCACGTTGTTGAGCAGGAAGGCACCCTCACGCGAGAACGGCGAGTCGATGCGACCCGGCGAACGCAGCCGGTCACCGCGCCAGCCGATCAGGCCGACCGACAGCAGCACGACGAAGGCGAAGAACCCCAGCAGGATGGGACCGATCGAGCCCTCGCTGAACGCATGCACCGACTGGATGACCCCGGACCGGGTCAGGAAGGTGCCCAGGATGGTCAGCGCGAACGTGGCGCACAACAGGGCGATGTTCCACACCCGCAGCATGCCGCGGCGTTCCTGGATCATTACCGAGTGCAGGTAGGCGGTACCGGTCAGCCACGGCAGGAAGCTGGCGTTCTCCACCGGGTCCCACGCCCAGTAGCCGGCCCAGCCGAGCACCTCGTAGCTCCACCAGGCGCCCAGCACGATGCCCACGGTGAGGAACCCCCAGGCGAACAACGTCCAGCGCCGGGTGGCCACCAGCCACCCCTCCCCCACCCGGCCGGTGATCAGCGCACCGATGGCGAAGGCGAACGGCACGGTGAACCCGACGTAGCCGAGGTACAGCATCGGAGGGTGGAAGGCCATCAGCGGGTGGTTCTGCAGCAACGGGTTGGGGCCGTCGCCCTCGAAGCCCAGCGGCGGGGCGAAACGGGCGAAGGGGTTCGCCGGGCCCATCATCAACCCGTAGAAGAACGCCGACACCCCGAACAGCACCACCACCGCCCAGCCGAGCAACGGATCACGCAGACGGTCCTTGAAACGCCACAGCACCATGACCAGGTAACCCGCGAGCACCAGGCCCCACAGCAGCAGCGAGCCGACCAGGCCCGACCACACCGCCGTCACCTCGAACAGCAGCGGAGTCCGGTGCGAGCCGTTCTCGGCGACGAACCGGATGGTGTAGTCACGCTGGATGAAGGCGCGTTCCATGGCCGCGAAGGCCACGACCGCGCCGCCGAGCAGCAACGCCGCGTAGGGCACCATCAGCCGGGACTGCCGCGGCCGGCGTCGCACCAGGCCGTAGGCCACCGTCGCCATGCCCGAAAGTGCGGCGACGAAGGCCAGGACGACGCCGCCGGTGCCGACGGCGGCGTTCACGGTGCCGCTTTCGTGGCATCGCCCTCGTCGTAGGCCGCCACCCGGTCGGGGTTCTGCTCGACGTAGACCTCGGAGTGCTTGATCAGCATCCGGTCGGACCGGAACACCTCGCCCTGCCAGCGCCCCTCGAGCACGACCGGGATGCCCGGAGCGAACAGCTTGGGGATCTCACCACGGTGCTCCACCGGCACCTCGATGCCGTTGTAGGTCACCGTGAAGCGGGCCGTCCCCGACGAGCGGTCGAGCCCACCGTCCTCGACGTTGCCCTGCAGACGGAACCGGTCGTCACCGAGGGTGGTGCGCTTCGCCACCGCCTCGTCGGCGTTGTAGAAGAACAGCGTGGCGTTGCCCAGGCCACGGAACAGCACGAAGCCCAGTGCCGCCACCGCCACCAGGCCCAGCAGCGCGCCGCGCCAGCGCCGGGGGCCGCCCTTCCGGGGGGTGCGGGGCGGTTCGGACCCACCGCCGGAGGGCCCGTCAGGTGAGGAGGGGACCTCCGTCAGCGACCGCGGGGTCACATCCATCGACGACGCTCCCTGGGAACGAGTGAGCTCAATCGGCGACCACGGGCCAGTACCCGCCAGGTGTACCCCGCCAGCACCGCACCGCTGACGCCGTAGCCGACCGCGACGTAACCGACGGCACTCATGGCTCGATCACGATGTTCACTGGGTCTCCTGCCCTTCGGCCCGCCGTTGGGTGATCGCCTCGTCGAGAGCCCGATCGGCCACCTGCTCCTCGAGCCACGCCACACGGAAGCGGTGGACCAGCAGCCACACGAACAGCACCGTGAACGTCACCATCGAGAAGAAGAAGGTGAACAACATCATGCCGTCCAGGCTGGGGTTGAGCGGATTCAGGGTGGCGGTCTGGTGCAGCCCGCGCCACCAGTCCACCGACATCCGGATCAACGGGACGTCCGCCGCGGCGAGCAGGCCGATCACCGCGCTGCGACGGGCCCGCAGGTGCGGGTCGGTGCTGGCCGTTCGCATGGCCCGATAGCCGATGAGCAGCACGAACAGCACCGCCGTCAGGGTCAGACGGGGATCCCATTCCCAGTAGGTGCCCCACACCGGCCGGCCCCACAGGCTGCCGGTGAGCAGGGTCAACGCCGTGAACATCAACGCCAGTTCACCCGCCGACGCCGCCAGGAGATCCCAGAAGATCGTTCGTTTCCAGAGGTACCCGATGCTGCCGACCGCCAGCAGGCCGACGCCGAGATAGCCGCCGGCGATGGCCAGCGGAACGTGCAGGTAGAACAGTCGGACGGCATCACCCTGGAGGACCTCGGGAGGGCTGATGACCAGCGCCAACGCCAACTGCATCACCAGCATCAGCACGACCATCACGCCGAGCACCCGGGTGAAACGGGACCCGGTGGAGTCCAGGCGGTCCTCAGTGGGCCGGCCGGCGGTCTCGACCTGCGCGCTCGTCGTCACGAGTCCTCCAGCAACGGTTCGAACAACAACATGCCGAGCGCCACATAGGCCACGGCGAAGGTGATCAACAGTCCACACCATCGCCAGGCCTCACCGGAGGATCCGTCGAGCGCCGCGGCGAAGGCCCGGGTCCCACCGATCATGACCGGCGCGACCACAGGTAGGAAAAGTAGTGGCAGCAAGGTCTCCCGTACCCGCAGGCCGGCGGCGAGGGCGCCGTACATCGTGCCGGCCGCCACCAGGCCGGTGGTCGCCGCCACGGTGGCCACCAGCAGCACCGGCCAGCCCCGCAGGCTGGTGTCGTACATCAGCCGCACCCCGACCCCGAGGCCCACCTCGAGCATCGCCAGCACCACGAACACCGCTGCGGCCTTGCCGAGGAACACCCCTGCCGGATCGAGCCCGGTCAGTCGCAGCGCATCACGGCCACCGTCGGCGGACTCGACCGCATAGCTGCGCTGCACCACCAGCAGGGTCGACAACAGCACGGCGATCCAGAACAGCCCCGGGGTGGCCTCCTGCAGGAACCCCCGGTCCGGGTCGAGGGCGAACGCGAACAGCAGCAGCACCACCAGGGCGAAGGGGGCGATCTGGTTGAGCGCAATCTTCGAACGCGCCTCGATGCGCAGGTCCTTGCCCGCCACCAGCAGCGCATCACGCCACATCAGCACTCCCCCATCGGCTGGTCGGACCGTTCGTCGGCACCGGGGACGCCACCGGCCACCCCGCCCACGATGCGGATCTCCCGGGTGGCCAGCGCCGCCGAACGGTCCAGCTCGTGGGAGGCCACCAGGGCCGTGGCCCCTCCGGCCACCGCCTCGCGCACCAGGCTGTCGAGCAGGTCCCTCGAGCCGGCGTCGAGCCCGGTGTGTGGCTCGTCGAGGAACCAGATCTCCGGCCTGCGCACCACCAGGCACGCCAGGGCGGTCCGCCGACGCTGACCGGCGGAGAGGTGGGCCACGGCCAGGCCCCGCCAGCGCGACGCCACCTCGAGCCGGTCGAGGGTCGCGACGGCATCACCGGGCGGGGCGCCGACGCTGCGGGCCCAGAAGCGCACGTTCTCCTCGGCGCTGAGATCGAGGTAGAGGCCGTTGGCATGGCCGAGGTAGCCGACCCGGCGCCGGATCTCGCGACGCTGCCGTGCGAGGTCGAAGCCCAGAACCTGTCCGGTGCCCTTGGCCAGCGGGGCCAGACCGGCGCACAGCCGCAACAGGGTCGACTTGCCGGCGCCGTTCGGGCCGGCCACGAGGACGATCTCGCCGCGGGCCACGTCGAGATCGACGCCGGCCAGGGCGGGGAACCGTCCGAGGACCGTGACCGCGTCGCGCAGGTGGATGACCGGTTCCATGAGCCGACCGCACGCTACCGGAGCCGGCGGCGCTGCTGCCACGCGGGGGCGACACCGGGCCGGGCGCGACCGCCGGTATCGTGGTGGTTCCGGTTTCCACCACCACCGGAACGATCGGAGAGCCGGGTGGGTCAACGAGGCGCAGCGCGGGCCATCGGTGTCGTGGGCCGTGGACTCGTCGGCTCCGGCCTGGTGGTGCTGCTGTTCGCCGCCTACCAGCTGTGGGGAACCGGCCTGTCGGAGTCCAAGTCCCAAGACCGGCTCTCGGACGCGTTCGAAGCCCGCATGGCCGACGCCCTGGTGGCGTTGGCAACCACCTCGAGCGTGCCCGCGGGCGGGACGGGCACCCTGACCGGCGCCCCGGTCGAGGACGGCTCGGTCGCGCCGACCCCGACGGTGCCACCGGAGTTGATCGACCTGGTGTACCCCGCGGAGGGCGAGCCCCTCGCCCGCATCGTGATCCCGAGGATCGGGGTCGACAAGGTGGTCGTCGAGGGCACGGCCGAAGGCGACCTGCGCAAGGGCCCCGGCCACTTCGGCGACAGCTCCCTGCCCGGGCAGAAGGGCAATACCGCCATCGCCGGGCACCGCACCACCTACGGCGCACCATTCGGCGACATCGACCAGCTCCAACCCGGCGACGAGATCCACCTCACGACCGTGCTCGGCCAGTCCACCTATCGCGTGGCCGGCACGGAGATCGTCAGCCCCGACCAGACCGAGGTGGTCGGCGACTTCGGCGACAACCGCCTGACGCTGACAGCCTGCCACCCGAAGTTCAGCGCCAGCCAGCGCATCGTCGTGTGGGCCCTGCTCGAGGGTGACCCCGTCCCCACCGTCGCCCGGCCCGAGGACCGGGTCACGATCGACCTGTCCACCACCCCGACCGCGGCCCCCGTCGCCACGACCTTCCCGACGACCCCGACGACCCCGACGTCCGCCGGCGAGCGCGCCACGACGACGACCCCGACGTCGACCTCGGCGACAACCCCGACCGCGACAACGGCCGGCGTGCTCGATGCTGCCGGCGACGCCGGGGACACCGCACCGGAGACGAACGGCCTGGCCGGCGATCGCACCGCCTGGCCCGGCGCAGTCCTGTGGGCCCTGGCCACCTTGGCTGCCGGGACCGCGGCGTGGGGCGTCGCCCTGATACTCGAACGCCGTCGGGGCACCACGAGCGCCACCCGGCGCTGGCTGGTCTACGCATTGGCCTCCCCGGCCGTCGGGGCCTGCCTGTTCCTCTGTTTCAGCTACGTCGACCGGCTCCTGCCGTCCTACTGAGCGCACCGTGACCACCACCCGAACCGTGACGACGACGCGAGGCCGACGATGACGCGAGGCCGACGATGACGCGACCTCGCCGGGGGTCGCTCCGATGGCGCGGGGTGGCGTCTCTGGTGGGGATCGGCGCGCTGCTGGTGACGGGCTGCCGCGGCGGCGACCCGGCCGACGAGGCGGCGACGACATCGACCATCGCTGCGGCGACCTCCACCACCGCAGCCTTCGACCCCGCACAGCCCCGCACGGCGACCGGCGCCAACAGCAACCCGCGCGACGAACGCATCGGCCCACCGGCCAACAACCGGCCCTCCGACGGGAGCCTCGCCGAGGGTTCGTGCTTCAACGAGTTCCTCGAACCGCGAGGCGAGGCGCTGGTGCACCGGATCCAGGGCGCCGACTGCGCCAAGGCACACGACGGCGAGGTCTTCGCCGTGCTGTTGGTCGAGAGCCCCACGGGTGCGGCCTTTCCCGGCGAGTCCGAGATCGGCAAGCTTGCGGCGGGACGCTGCCTGGCCCGCTTCGAGGCCTTCGTCGGCAAGGACTACGCCACCTCGACGCTACGGATGGCGACGTTGCGCCCCACCGGGACCACCTGGGCCGCGGGCGACCGCACCGTGGTGTGCTCGCTCTACGACGAGGACCTGCGTCCGCTGGTCGGTACCGCCCGATCCTCGGCGCGCTGAAGGCGACCGGGCACCGGTACCGCCCGTCCCGCAGGACGGGCGGCCACGGGTTCAGCCGATGACGGCGAGGACGTCGCCCTCCTGGACCTGATCCTCGGGCTTCACCCGCAGCTCGGTCACCGTGCCTGCATGGGGCGCCGTGACCGGGATCTCCATCTTCATGGACTCGAGGATGATGAGCTCGTCGCCCTCGGCCACGGTGGCACCGACCTCTACGACCACCTGCCACACATTGGCTGCGATCTCAGCCTTGACGTCGGCCACGATTCCCCCGAAACAACTCTGGCGCCACACGACGCCGCCTGGAACGACGTCGGCACCCTAGCCGTGCCGTCGCGGTCGCCGCGAACCAACGGCCACGCCCGGAGGCCACCCCACCCGGCAGAGCGGCCCGGGGCCTGGCCCGGCGGTGCAACTACGCTGTCGTGCGTGGCAACAGTGGATCCCGTCCTGACCCGGCGCAGTGCGATCGCCCGCTGGGTGAGCATCGGCAAGCGGGTGGGATACGGCCTGTACCTACTGGCCATCGTGGTGTTCGGCGTCGGGTACGCCGTCGGCTACACCACCACGATGACCACGGTCATCATCGTGTCGCTGTCGGTCGGGTCGGTCATCCTCGCACCGGCCATCGTCTACGGCTACGGCGTCAAGGCCGCCGAGCGCGAGGAGCGCCGGGCCGCCGCCCGCTGAGCGCGAACCGCCCCGTGGGTCGCAACCCGTCGGCGCCGACGTGCCGCCGTGGCGTCGGGGCGATGGGCCGCTCGGCGCCGGGGTCCGGTCGATAAGGTGCGGCCCGTGGGTGCCCGACTTCCCGCTCCCCTACGACGGCGACAGCTGCTCGACGTCGCCACGACCGTGTTCGCCCGCCGTGGCTACGCCACGGCCTCGATGAACGACGTGGCCGACGCCGCCGGGGTCACCAAGCCGGTCCTGTACCAGCACTTCCGATCCAAGCACGACCTCTACCTCGCGACCCTCGAGGATGTCGCCGACCGTCTGCGCCGTGACGTCGAGCAGTCCACCGGCGGGCTCGACAACCCCCGCGAGCAGGTGGTCGCCGGGCTCACCGCCTACTTCCGGTTCGTGGCCGACCACGGCGACGCCTTCGAGCTGCTCTTCGGCGACGGCAACCGCCGCGACCCCGATCTGCACCGGGCCGCCCGGGCGGTGGAGGACGCGGTCGGGCGGTCGGTGGGTGAGCTGATCGCCGTGAGCGACCTCGCCGTCCGCGACCGCGAGCTGCTCGGCCACGCCATCGTCGGCATGGCCGAGGGGGCATGCAGGTTCTGGCTCGCCGAGGAGCCGCGCCGCGACCCTGCGCAGCTCGCCACGCGGATCGCGCAGCTGGCGTGGGCCGGCCTGCGCGGGGTCGGATCGGAGGCCTGAGTGCTGCCGCCGGATCGCCCCGACGGCCCGGCGCCGTACGTCGTCGGCATCGCCGGGGGCACCGCGTCGGGCAAGACCACCGTGGCCCTACGGCTCGCCGAGGCCGTCGGGGCGGGCGCCGTGGCCCTGGTGCCGCTCGACGCCTACTACCAGGACGGGTCGGACCGTAGCCCCGAGCAGCGGGCCACTGTCGACTACGACCATCCCGACGCCCTCGACTGGCCGCTGCTGCTGCAGCAGGTCGACCTCCTGCGCCGCGGCCGAGCCGTCGAGGCCCCGGTGTACGACTTCGGCCGCCACCTCCGCAGCCGCCGGCGGCGCACCGTCGCACCATCGCCGGTGATCGTCGTCGAGGGCATCCTCGCCCTGCACGAACGGCGGCTGCGCGACCGTTGCGACCTGAAGGTCTACGTCGACGCCGACGCCGATGTGCGGCTGATCCGGCGCTTGCGCCGTGACGTCGCCGAGCGGGGCAGGACCATCGAGCAGGTGATCGACCAGTACCTCGCCACGGTCCGCCCCGCGCACACCCGGTTCGTCGAGCCGACCAAGCAGTATGCCGACGTGGTCGTACCGAAGGGCGGCGAGGACGAACGCGCCGTCGCCCTGCTCCTCGCCTCGGTCCGCGAGGTCGTCCGAGGACGGGGAGCCCCGAACCACTGAACGCGCCCGGACCGACGGATGAACCCGGCGCAACCCGGTGCGGATCATACCGATTGGTATGTCGTGGCGGGTTTCAGGGCGTGTCGGACCCCTCGAGACGCACGACCCCGACACGCGCCGCCACCATCACCGCCTCGAGCTTCGTATGGACCCCCAGCCGGGTCATGGCATGGCGGAGATGGTTGCGCACGGTGTGCGCAGACAGGAACAGTCGCACCGCTATCTCCTCGACCGATGCTCCGTCGGCGGTCAACTGCAGCACCTGGCGTTCCCGACCGGTCAGCTCGAACGCCGCCGTCGTACCGATGGGCACGTCGGCGAGCAACTGCCGGATGTCGCCGGCCAGATAGGTCTCGCCCTTCGCTGCGGCCCGGATGGCCCGCACCAGGTCCGCGGCGTCGGCGTCCTTCGGCACGAAGCCGCAACAGCCGGCGGCCAACGCCGCGGACACCAGATCGGGGTCCTTCAGCGCGCTGACCATCACCAGCCCGGTTGCCGGCCGCAGGGTACGGATCTGCCGGGCGGCATCGAGACCCGATCCGTCACCGAGTCGGTAGTCGACGACCACCACATCGGGCTGCTGTTGTTGCACCAGGTGCAGCGCGTCGTCCACCGAGGCGGCCATGCCCACCAGGTCGAGGTCGTCCTCACGGTCCAACAGGGCGGCGAAGGCCTGCGCCACGACCACGTGGTCGTCGACGATCAGTACACCGACCCGATCCCCGACCACGGGGTCACGTTAGTCCACCGATGCTCCATGACAGAGAGGATCGGGAACCGATTTCTCCAGTTCGCGACCATGCCGCAACGACCCGGCAACGACGCGGCGATGAAGCGATGGGCAAGCCCTCCGACGGGCTCACCCGGCAGTGATCGCAGTCGGTGGCGGCACCAGCCCGGCACGCGCCGCGCCGAGCGCCGTGGCCACCACCTGCTCGACCAGACCCTCCGGCACCACCTGCTGCACGACGAGCCGTCGGTACAACAGCGGGCCGAGGATCAACGACACCAGCAGTTCGGCATCGGTCACCGACGGCAGTCGCCCGTCGGCCACGGCCGCGGCCACCAACTCCAGCAACGGCCGCCGGCGGGCCCGTACCAGCCGGTCGTGCAGGTCGACCAGCGCCGGGTCGCGCTCGGTGGCGGCGAGCAGATCGGGCAGCAGCACCGACATCGGCGGGTTGCTGAGGCGGTGGTTGATGGCGGCCGCCACCGCCAGCAGGTCCGCATCGAGATCCCCGGTCGGCACCGGCAGCTCGGGCGGCGGGATCGCCACCCAGGCATCGGCCAGCAGGGCGTCGCGATTCGGCCACTGCCGGTAGATGGTGGTCTTGGCCACGCCCGAGCGTTCCGACACGGCGTCGATGGTGGTGGCGAACACCCCTCGCTCGACCATCAGCTCGAGGGCTGCAGCGAGCACAGCCCGGCGGGAACGCTGCACTCGGGGATCGGGCGGGCGAGCGTCGGCGTCCACGCCGGCGGGGACGGCGGGGACGGCGGGGACGGCGGCTGCTGACCGGGCAGGACGCATGGCCCAGACCGTAGCCCCGGCCGGTGACGTGGTTTCGCCGTAGCGTGGGGTCCATGCGCATCTTCCACCGTGAGACGGTCACCGCGACCCTCCGGCAGGGGCCGAACCCGCCGGAGGTCGACGTCGTCGCCGAGGGGGTGCAGGCGCTGCTCACCCTGCCGGTCAGCCTCGGTGGCGAACCACGGACCGACTCGACCAACCCCGAGCAGCTGTTCGGTTCGGCCCTGTCGGGCTGCATGACGTTCGCACTGGAGCACACGCTGCGTCGTCTGCACCGGCGGCCCGAGGACCTCGTGGGGCTGCGGGTCACCGCCGAGGTACGCATCGGACGGGCCGCGGACCGCACCAACCGGCTCGAGGCGGACCTGTGGATCGACCTGCCGGGGGTCGAGCAGGACCGGGCCGAGGCCCTGTGCGCCGAGGCGACGCGCTACTGCCCGTTCCACCAGGCCATCAAGGGCAATGTCGAGACGACCATGACCGTGACGGGTCGGCCACCGACGGCCTGACGCTCGGGCCGGGCCGGACCGGCCGCAGCGGCGGGGCCGGTCCGCTCAGAGGCGGCCCTGGCCGAGATCGAGCCGGCCCCGGGCCACGTTCACCCGCAGCACGTCGCTCTCCCCCTCGGCCAGACGCAACGTGCGCAGCCGCCGCATCACCTGCTCGAGGGGATGACCCTCCACCAGGGCCTCACCCCCGACCAGCTGGATCGCGCCGTCGACCACCTCGCCGGCCACCTCGCTGGCGAACAGCTTGGCGGCGATGGACTCGTTGACCACGTTCTCGCCGGCGTCGGTGAGCCGAGCCGTGCGGTAGACCAGGCTGCGCGCCGCGTACACCTTGACCTGCAGGTCGCCGTAGCGCAGGCGGGCCCGTTCGGTGTCCCCGGGCCGCCGTCCGTCACGCCGCGGGGTGACCAGGTGCTCGGCCAGCAACGCCAGGACCCACATCGCCGTGCCGGTGCAGTCCGCGGCGATGGCCCGACGCACCTCGCTGATGCGCTCGAGTGCCCGACCGCGGCCCTCACCCGGCCGGCCGAGGGCGTGGGTGCGCGGTACCCGGACCTCCTCGAACGCGAACGCCGCATGATGGGACCCGTCGAAGGAGGCGAAGCGACGCAGCATCCGCACCCCCGGCAGGTCGGTGTCCACCACCACCATGGCCGGGCCCTCGCCCTCGACCTCCACGGTGGCGGTCAGGAAGTCGGCATCGGCCCCGCCGGTGACGTAGGACTTCTGCCCGGTGATGACCAGCTCCTCGCCCTCGATGCGGGCCCAGGTCGGCCGGGGCGCGTCGACCGGCTCCGTAAAGGCGAAGCCGGCCCGCAGCTCACCGGCGAGCAGCGGGCCGAGATGCGTACCGCGTAGGGGCTCGCCCACCCCCGCCAGGACCCCCGGGCCGTCCCCGAACACCCCGCGCACCCCGCCGCATCCGGCCGCGGCGAGGGCCTCGCGAACCACCAGCAGGGTCAGCGCCGACGGCGCCGTGCCGTCCTCGGCAGGCTGGGCCAGCCCGTGCAAGCCGGCCTGGCGGGACGCTGCGGCCACCGCCCGGCGGCGGTTCCGTTCGTCGAGGGAGACGTCATCGCGCAACGCCAGCAGGTGGTCGTGCGCCAGTCGGGTGGCACGATCGCGCCAGGCCAGCAGCTCAGGGGTCAGGAAGTCGGGCACGCCGGCAGTCTCGCCGATCGGTCCGCGGGCCGCCGGGTCGCGCCGCCGGCGATTTCGTCGTGCGCGACCGGGCCCGCTCCGCGTAGCGTAGGAAGCAGTGACTTCTGCAACACCGATCCCCGACCCGCCCACCGCAGCCTTCGGCACCCTGTTCACCGCCACGATGTCGCACGTGCGCTTCGAGGACGGTGCCTGGGGTGAACCCATCCTCGGTCCGGTGCAGCCCTTCTCGTTCCACCCTGCGGCCCACGTGCTGCACTACGGCAGCGCCTGCTTCGAGGGTCTCAAGGCCCACCGAGGCCTCGACAACGTGGTGCGGATCTTCCGGTCCAAGGCGCACATCGCCCGTATGCGCCAATCGGCCGAGGTGCTGTGCCTGCCGGTCCCGCCCGAGGACATGCTCGACACCATGATCCGTGAGGTCACCCGGGCGTCCGACGCCGAGGTCCCGGCCGCGCCGGGCTCGCTCTACCTCCGCCCGACCCTGGTCGGCACCGAGGAGAACGTCGGAGCCGCCGCAGCGCCCTCGGTCTCGGCCCTGCTGTTCGTGCTCGCCGGCCCGGTGGGCGACTACTTCTCCGGCGGGATCCGCCCGTTGGCCATCGACATCGAGATCGTGCAGCCCCGCACCACCCCGACCTTCGGTGTGGTGAAGTCAGGCGCGAACTACGTGATGGCCCTGCGCCCCACCCTCGAGGCCAAGAAGAAGCTGGGCGTCGACCAGGTGCTGTTCGCTCCGGGCGGCATCGTGCAGGAGACCGGCGCTGCCAACTTCATGCTGATCGACGGCGAACGCGTCGTCACCCCGGCCTTGAACGACAACTTCCTGCACGGCGTCACCCGCGACTCGCTGCTGCGGCTCGCCGCCGACCTCGGCTTCGTCGTCGAGGACCGGGACGTGACCGTCGACGAGGTCATCGCCTGGGCCCGACGTTCCGACGGCGAGGCTGCGCTCACCGGCACTGCAGCGGTGCTCTCCCCTGTCGGCAAGCTGGTGTTCAAGGGCGAGTCGATCCCGGTTGGCAACGGCGGTATCGGCGAGCACTCGATGCGCCTGCGCAAGGCGCTGACCGACCTGCACGTCGGCGCGGCACCCGACCCCTACGGCTGGCTGACCCTGCCCTGATTCCTGCGACCGCGGTGGCCCGGCCCGCCTCGGGCCGGCGCTGCCGGCACCCTGAGGTGGCCCGATGCTGGCTCCGTACCGAGTTCTCGACCTGACCGACGACCGCGGGCAGTTGGCCGGCCAACTGCTGGCGTTCCTCGGGGCCGAGGTGATCCTGGTCGAACCGCCGGGCGGGTCGGCCGCCCGGAACGTCGGCCCGTTCGCCGTCGACCGGGAACGGCCCGACGGTGAGTCCTCGCTGTTCTTCTGGAGCTACAACCGCGGCAAGCGCTCGGTGGTCCTCGACCTCGAGCACGAACACGGCCGCCAGCAGCTCCGCACGCTCGCCGCCGGGGCCGACATCCTGATCGAGTCCTTCGGTCCAGGTGGCCTGGTGGAGCTGGGGCTGTCGCCCGAGGAGCTGGCCCGGCTGAACCCGGCGCTCATCGTGGCGTCGATCAGCCCGTTCGGGGCCGATGGGCCGAAGGCCCACTGGCAGGCCACCGACCTCACCGTGGTCGCCGCCGGCGGCCAGATGAGCCTCACCGGCGACGACGACCGATCCCCGGTGCGCGTCAGCGTCCCCCAGGCCTTCCACCACGCTGCAGCCGATGCCGCCGGCGCCGTCCTGCTCGCCTTGTACGAACGTCAGCACCACTCGGGTACCGGCCAGCACATCGACGTGTCCGCCCAGCAGTCGGTCATGCAGGCCGCCCAGTCGATGATGCTGGCGGCGCCACTGAACGCCAGCCTGCTGACCCGGGTGGCCGGCGGGGTGAAGGTCGGGCCGATCCACATCCAGCTCATGTGGCCCTGCGCCGACGGGCACGTCTCGGTCACCCTGCTGTTCGGCGCGGCCATTGCGCCGTTCACCCGCAACCTGGTGCAGTGGGCCTTCGAGGAGGGCTTCCTCGACGAGGCCCAGCGCGACCGCGACTGGGTCAACTTCGCCACCGCGCTGTTCACCCAGGCCGAGGCCGTCGCGTTCTACGAGCGGCTCAAGGCCGACCTCGGCCGGTTCCTGCTGACCAAGACCAAGCAGGAACTGCTCGACGCCGCCTTCGCCCGTCGCCTGCTCATCACCCCGGTGACCACCACCGCGGACGTCCTGGCGAGCCCGCAGCTCGAGGCCCGCGAGTTCTGGCAGGACGTCACCCACGACGACGGCACCACCGTGCGGTACCCCGGTGCGCTGGCCAGGTTGAGCGCCACGCCGCTGCCGACCCTGCCCCCCGCACCGGCGTTGGGGCGCGACACCGACGCCGTGCTGGACGCACCCGCCCGCCGGCCGGCCCTCGCTGCGCCCACCCCGGACCCGCAGCGACGCGGCGGCGCCCTCGACGGGCTCAAGGTGCTCGACCTGATGTGGGTCATGGCCGGGCCGGCGACGAGCCGGGTGCTGGCCGACTACGGCGCCACCGTGGTCCGGGTGGAGTCCTCCAACCGGGTCGACACGGCCCGGACCCTCCAACCGTTCCGGGACAACGGCAACGGTCCCGACGACTCGGGCCTGTTCAACAACATGAACGCCGGCAAGCTCGGCCTGGCGCTCGACCTGTCCAAACCCGGCGCCCGTGACGTCGTGCTGGACCTGGTCCGCTGGGCCGATGTCGTGCTCGAGGCGTTCTCACCCCGGGCCATGAAGGGCTGGGGGCTCGACTACGAGACCCTACGACAGGTCAAGCCCGACCTGATCATGGCCTCGACGTGCCTGATGGGCCAGAGCGGCCCATGGACCGGGCTGGCCGGCTTCGGCACCATGGCCGCGGCGATCAGTGGGTTCTTCAACGTCGCCGGCTGGCCCGACCGGGCGCCGTGCGGCCCTTTCGGCGCGTACACCGACTACGTCGCACCCAAGCTGCTGCTGCCGGTGCTGCTGGCCGCCCTCGAGCACCGCAGGGCCACCGGCGAGGGCCAGTACATCGACCTCGCCCAGGGAGAAGCCTCGTTGCAGCTGCTCGCGCCCGCCCTGCTCGACGGCAGCCTCAACGGCCGGCCCACCGAGCGAGCGGGCAACGACGACCCGGTGTACGCCCCGCACGGCGTCTATCCATGCCGGGGTGAGGACCGGTGGGTGGCGGTCGCGGTCATCGACGACGACGCCTGGCAGGCGCTGTGCGGCCTGGTCGGCCGGCCGGAGCTCGCCGGGCTCGACGGTGCCGCCCGTCGGGACCGCCGCCGCGAACTCGACACGGTGATCGCCGCTTGGACCGAGGGTCTCGATGCCGAGGTCGCCCAGGAACGGCTCCAGGCGGCCGGCGTCGCGGCGCACCAGGTGCAGAACTCGCACGAGTGCGTGGCCGACGCGCAGTTGGCCCATCGCGGCCACTTCGTCACCGTCGCCCATGCCGCGCAGGGCAGCACCGTGGTCGAGGGCAGCCGGTTCCGGTTGTCGCGCACCCCGTCCTCGACGACCCGTGGCGGCCCGGTCTTCGGCGAGCACTCCTTCGAGGTGCTCACCGACCTGCTCGGCTACGACCCCGACCGCATCGCCGAGTTGGCCGTGGCCGAACTGCTCGAGTGAGCCGCCGGCCCGGCCGTCAGTCGACCACCGTCACCGGTGCCCCGTCGGGCAACTCGTGGTAGAGGAAGGCGGCGTCGGCGTCGTTCATGCGAACACAGCCGTGGGACACGCCGTACTCCCCGAGCGGCGTCCAGAGCCGGACATCGCGGTCACCCACCCAGGGGATGCCGTGGAAGCCGATCCCACCGTTGAACACCGTGAAGTAGTCCATGTGGACCACGGCGTTCGTCTCCGAGGTCCCGACCCGGATCCGCTCCTGCACGGCGAAGGCTCCCGTCGGGGTCTCGGTGCCCTCGCCACCGGTCGAGACCGGGAACAGGGCGATGACTGCGCCCGCGGCATTCGCCACATACACCCGCTGCTCGGACAGATCGACCAGCACAGCTGCCGGCAACCGGTCCGCCGGGACGGATACGGTCGCCTGCAGGGCCTCGACCGTGGGGCCGTCGACCAGACCGGTAGCGGCGAGCCCGGCGGCGCGCTGCACCCGCCACAGCGCCGCCGTGGTCGCCGGGTCCGACGCAGCGTCGGTGCGCTCGCCGGTGTCGGTGGCGGCTGCCAGTCCCCACAACAGCCGGCGGACGAGCGGCTGCCAGAGCGGATCGGCCGGCTGCGCGACAGGGTCGACCGCGTCGATCGCACCGGGGAACTCCGCCGGCCAGGACGACGCCAGGCGTGGATCCGTCACCGGCGCAACTGCGCCGTCCGCACCGGTATCCCGAGTCCCACCGGAAAGGGTCGTAGCAGCAGACCCGGCGGCAGCAGATCCGACCTCGGCGGCGATCGCGAAACCGAACGACGACGCCACCGCGACCGGCGCTGCGACTGGCTCGGTAGCGACGGGAGGGGCGGTCGGACGCCCCGCGACCGGGACGGCCTGGCCCCAGATTCCCCGATCGGCACCGATGGACGGGCGGTCCACCCCGGGGTCGGCCCCGGCCGTCCCCAGCGCCGCTCGCGCGGTCACCATCCGATCGGGCATCGGGCGCGGCCCCGCCGTGCCACAGGCGGCCACCACCACGACCGCGAGCGAGAACACGCCGATCACCCGTGCAGATCTGGTGGCGGAACTCCGGCGCATCGGCGCCTCTATCGGCGCCCGACGCCTGCACATTGAGCCGGACCGGGCGGAACCGTCCGAGCGGGGCCGGGCGGCTGAAGCGAGCGGCCCCGGCCGGATCGGCCCGAACGGGGCCCGGACCGAACAGGGCCCGGACCGGACGGGCAGCGAGGCAGCGTCGGTAGGCTCGGGCGGTATGGCACCGCCCATCGATCTGCTCTCGCCGTCGGCCTTCCGGGGCAGCCAGCCCCACGAGCAGTTCGCCTGGCTGCGCGAACACGACCCGGTGCACCGTCATGCCGAA
>CAIXPF010000011.1 GCA_903921205.1 uncultured Acidimicrobiia bacterium
CCGCTGGCCGGCACCACGACGAGCTCGACGGCACCGTTCACGGCCGGTTGGTGCCCGGCGACGCTCCCCGGTTCCGATCGCAGCCATATGCCCCGTACACGGGTCCGGCGAGAACGGCACCAGGAGCCGATAGCGGCCGGGAATCGACCCGACGTGCCCGCCGAGGGGTCGACGAGCACACACGGCCCTACAGCCGGCGTCCGGCCACGAGCACGAAAAGAACGCGTTGACGGGGCTGCAATTTCAGTGCGAGGTTGTCCACAGCGGTGCTTCAAACTGCTTCAAAACGACACGACCGCCCCAGCCGTAGGAAGCATCACGGGGCGGTCGTCGACACCATTAGGAGTACCAATGGATACCGGCAGCTTACCGACCCGCGTCCCGCGTGCAATGTCGCACCGGCTCGAGGGGGTCGTGGCATGAACCCTCGACGCACCGACATCGGCCGTCCCGGTCGCCGGCTGCGGTCCACCCGGCCGACCCGACCCGAACCCCGACCCGCTGACCGGCTCCCTGCCGAGGTCCGCCACCAGATCCCCGGTGGTGTCCGATGAACCGCGCCGACGTCCATCGTGCGCTTGAGCAAACGGTGACGATCGCGCCGGGCGTCACTAAGCAGCTCGGGGACTGCACCCCAGATGACGTGTCGATTATTTGCGCTCGACTTGTCGCGCAGCGGGCCGAGCTCGACCTTGCCATCAAGACACTTGAGCGAGCGCTTGCCGTCCACCGCGCCGCGCTCGACCTTGCCGTCGAGGACGACCTGTCGTGAGGTGGCCGCGTGGCCGGCGGCGGGTCGCACCGTCGCCGGCACCGACCCCGGTCCACGTCACCGTCGACCCGTACGGCGCGCAGCCGTTGACGGTCACCGTGTCCGGTTCCGGTGGCATATACATCCCCGAGCTGGTCGAGGCCAGCCCGCTCGGCCTGGTCGTGGTTCCCGTCGGCGACGAGCTCGAGGTCGTGGTGTTCGCCTCGGTGCGGCACCGTCGGCAGGAGGTCCGGCCGTGACGCATCCGTGTCAGTACTCCCGGGAGCTGTTCCCGGTGCTGCGGGCCGAGCTCGTCGACGCACGCCGGGTCCTCGACCCGTTCGCCGGGGTCGGGAACTTCCTCGCCGTGGTGCCCGACGGTGCCGACGCTGTCGGGGTCGAGATTGAACCCGAATGGGCCGCAGCCCGCCCCGAGGTGATCTGTGGGGACTCGCACCACCTGGTCGACATGTTCGGCCCGGCGTCGTTCGACGCGGTGGTGTCCTCGCCGGTGTACCCGAACGGCTGCGCCGACAACTTCCGACCCGGCACGCCCGGCCGGCGATACACGTACCGTGCCGCGCTCGGTGGCCGGCCGTTGAGCGACGGGTCGATGGCCGGTTGCGGTCGGGGACTGAACCGCCGGCACAACGACGGCCACCGTGCCATCGCCGCCGAGGTCGCCGTCGTCCTGCGCCCCGGTGGCCGGCTCGTGTGGAACGTCAAGGACGTGCACCTCGCCGGCGAGGTGGTGCCGGTCGTCGGGTGGTGGGCCGACGTGTGGCAGGAGCTCGGCCTGGTCGAGGTCCGACGCCACGTCGTGCCGTGCCCCGGTATCCGTCACGGCGCGAACCGTGACGCCCGAGCCGACACCGAAACGGTCCTCGTGTTCGACCGGCCGGCGGTGACGACATGACCGGGGTCGACCTCGAGCATGCCCGGCGCTACCTCGAGGTCCTCCACGCCGGGGTCCCCGCCGACCTCGACGCCGTGGCGTCGATGGTCGGGCCGGGTACCAGTTGGGGTCCGACGGCGTGGCGTGCGATCCCCGACGAGCTCGACCAGCTCGCCGCCGACGCCGTGCGGCTCCGAACGAACGTATTCACGAACGTGCACGCCATGCGCCGGGGTGTCGCCGCCGGCAGTCGCGGCACGGGTGACGACGTAGTCGCTGCGGTCGGGTTCGTCGCCGACTTCGACTACGCCGTACCCGGCCACAAGGGCGACCAGCCCCGACCCGCGGACCTCGACGCTGCGCTGGAGATCATCACAACCGCCGGCCTGCCCGACCCGACGATGCTCGTGGATTCCGGCGGGGGCGCCCACGGGTACTGGCTCGCCGATCGCGCCGACAGCGGCGAACGGTTCAACGTGGCGGCGGTCGGGTTCCATCGCCGGCTGTCGGCCGCAGCCGAGGACCTCGGCTACGGCAAGCTCGACAACGTGGCGGACCGCGCCCGGGTGCTCCGGGTGCCCGGCACAGTGCGACACAAGGACGACACCGACCCGGTGCCGGCCCGGCTCCTCGTCGACGACGGCCCCCGCTACACCTGGGACGAGTTGTGCGACCTGGGCACCGCGCGGTGCAGCACCGACCCCGACGGCAAGCCCGACGGCAAGCCACCGCGACGGCCGAGCATCGAGCTCGACGGCCCACGCGACGGGGTACATACCGACCGGCTCGCCGGTCTGATCGTCGGCGAATGGGACCGGCGACTCGCCGAGCTCCGCACCGGCAGCTACCAGTCCGGCAACTACATCAAGCTCCGCGACCTCGCCGTGTGGGCCGGGGCGCGGGAGGAGTGGATCGCCGACCTGCGCGCAGCGTTGCTCGAGGTCGCCCGGGCCGGCGGGATCGAGTCGCACCGTGGGACCAGCGTCGTCGAAAAACTGATCGACTCCGGCGTCGAGCTCGGCCGTGCGGACCCGTACAAGCCTGCGCCGCTCAGGAATCGACCTACGACACCCGAAACGGGGTCGGCAGGCTCTGACAGCCGGTCCCGGGCCGCTGACGCCGACGGGTTGATCCGGCCCGCGGTGCAGGTCAACGGCCGGCAACTACGGGACCTCGAGCACGACATCATCGACGGTCTGCGGGCATTGAACGACGCTCGGCCGCAAGTGTTCAACCGCGCCAGCGAGCTCGTCGCCGTGACCCGCGACGGCACCGTACGGGTCCTCGCCGACGCCGGCCTGGCGTCGGTCGTGAGCCAGGCCGGCGACTTCTTCCAAGTCCACCCAAAAAACGGAGCGACGCCGGCGCTGCCACCGCGGGACGCGATGCGCTCGATCCTGTCGAGAGTGCCGACCCTCGGCCTGCCCGAGCTCGACGCGGTGACCTCCACGCCGATCATGCGGCCCGACGGGTCGATCACCGGCACCCCCGGCTACGACCCGGCCACCCGAACGTTCTACGCCCCGCTCGACGGTGAGCTCATCCGGTGGATCGACCAGCCGAACGGCGAGGACTTGGCCCGAGCCCGAGCCGAGCTCCTCGCACCGTGGGACGAGTTCCCGTTCGTCGACGACGCTTCCAAAGCGAACGCGTTCGCGTTGCTGCTCACCGCGGTGCTGCGCCCGGCGATCCCCGGGCCCGTCCCGTTGTGCGTGGTCACCGCGTCGACGCCAGGAACAGGAAAGGGCCGGCTCACCGAAACGCTGCTCGCCGTAGCCACCGGCCGGGTCGTGGACTCCAGCCCGTGGCCCGACAGCGAGGACGAACGCAAGAAGGTCCTCACCGCTGCGCTCCGCAACGACGGCCAGGCGGTCGTGTTCGACAACGTCGACAACTCGATCCGCTCGGGGATTCTGTCGTCGGTGCTGACCGCCCGACGGTGGAACGACCGGGTGCTCGGCACCAGCACCACCGTGTCGCTCCCGGTGCGCGCCACGTTCGCCGCGACCGGAAACGGGATGGTGCTGCGCGGCGACCTCACCCGGCGCGCCTATTGGGTCCACCTCGAGGCCGGGGTGGCCCGGCCGTGGCTCCGCGACGGGTTCCGCCACCCGAACCTCCAGCAGCACGTACTCGGCCGGCGGCCGCAGTTGCTGTCCGCAGTGTTCACCGTGGCGCGGGCGTGGCAACTTGCCGGCCGTCCGCAGCCGTCCTCGCCGATCCTCGGGTCGTTCGAGGAATGGCGGCACGTCGTCGGTGGAGTCCTCGAGGTCGCCGGGATCACCGGGTTCATGGGCAACGCTGACGCCCAAGCCGAGGACCTCGACGCCACCGAATGGGCCGGGTTCCTACAGACACTGCGCGACGAGATCGGCGGGAAGTTCACCGCAGCCGATGTCGCACGCAACGTCGAGGAGCGGGTGGTGTCGTGGCGGGACGTGACGCCGTCGGTGATCGTCCGCAAGATCGGCCGGCCAGAACTCGCGAAGGTCATCGGCGAAGCGTTCGCGCAGCGCTCAGGCCGACGGTGGGACGACGACGGCCTACGCCTTGAACGTGTCGGGACGAACCGGCAGAAGGTCGCGCTCTGGTCGGTGGTCACCGGCGAGCAGTGCGACAGCACCGACCCTCACACGTTCTAACCCCGACCGCCACCGCACGGCCCACCAGCCCGCCGTGGCGTCCCCAGACCCCCGGCGACGGGTCCCGGCAAGGACCCGCCGCCGATCACCCAGCAACAAACAAAGGACAACCGATGACAATTCACCTCGACAACCCGACCAGCACCCGGCCACCGGTGCTCTCGACCCGTGGGTTCGGCCTGCGCGGCGTAGGCATGATCGTCGACAAAGAGCAGCGGGCCCGCAAAGACCAGAAGGGCGACCCGATCCTCAGCAAGTTGGGCCGGCCGACGTACGAGGAAGTGCTCACCGTGACGGTGCTCGAGGGCACCACCGGGACCATCACCGACGGCCACGACGAGCGGGTGCCGAAGCCCGGCGAACTGGTGCGGCTCATCTTCAAGGGCCCGGCGTACGCCGAGCTCATCGACGCTCGCAAGCGGGTCGGCGGGAACACCCAGGTCGGTGACGTGGTGACCGTGACGACGACCTCGGCCACGACGTGGCGCGGGGCCGGCGACATGGCCGACCGCAACGTCACCGACCCCGATGTCGTCCGGCGGGCTCGGGACAAGTCGTGGTCGGTGTCGTGGAACGTGACCGCCGACTACCGCCGGCCCCGCGCCGACGAGCTCGGCCTGGTCGAGGAAGCCGAAGCGCACCACCACGAGCTACGCCCGGCAATCACCCTGCCCGACGACGACGCTTTCGCCTGACCCGTGCCCGCCACCGCAACAAGCGCAACAAGCGCAACACCGGCCAGCGGTTGCGGGCGCGCGGGGACCTCCGCGGGGACCTCCCCGCGCGTGACGACGCTCCTACCAGGGCTTTCGCGGTGCCGCGGGGACCGCGGGGAGCTTCTACACCTGAGTCTCGGGCGCGCGCGTGCGCGCGTGTGCGCGCGCACGCGTGAGCTACCTAGTAATAGGTCCCCGCGGTCCCCGCGGTGGATGCGTTTATGCAGGTCAGCATCCATATTGGGGCGCGGGGACCCCCCCCGCGGAGGTCCCCGCGTTCACACCCTGCCGGCCGGATAGCCGCAGGTCACGGCGCTGCGGGCCGAAACGTGGTCCCCGCGCTAGGTCCCCGCGCCGGCCACCGACCCGACCACGACCCGGGAACCACTATCCGACGACCGGGGAATGTTGGCCGTGACCAGCACAAACCCGACGGGAACCAGCCGCGGAACCACCGGGAACCACCGTCCCGCCGTGACCAAGCCACCAAGCCAGGAGAGCACCCTTGAGCGACACCCTGACCGGAGCACGGTTGCACCGGTACGTGAACGTCCTGCGGGGCGAGATTCCGGTCTGGTTCCCCGACGCGGCGTGTCGGGGCCGGACGGACGCCATGTTCGGACCGCCGGCCGAGGCCAAGGCCATATGCCTCACCTGCGCCGTCCACGACGAGTGCCGCTCGTGGTCGCTATCCCGGCCGGACCCGGTTCCCGGTGGTGTGGCCGGCGGGCTCGACTACCGGCAACGCGGGCGGCTGCGGCAGCGGCTCCGGGGTGCCGGCACCGCAGATCCGGGCATACGGATTGAAGTAAACTGAGACCGATTCCCACATCGGTCGGGCCGCGGCTCATCGGCCCGGCCGAGCGGGGCAAACGAGGAGGACCATGCGCCGATCCACACTTTCCGCCACCGTCGACCACGAGCTGGTGCCGGAGCTCGACGCGGCCGCTCGCCGGCTGCGCCGGACCCGGTCCCAGTTGATCGGGCTCGCACTGCACGAATGGGTGCAGGCCGAACGGCAGCGGTCCGGCGAACCCGTAGCGCTCGCCGGCACCGAGGTGCGAGGCCGATGATTCGGGTGAAGGTCGACGCCGGCGAGCACCGTGCCATCACCGACGGCGGCCGGCCGCTTGAGTACGTCGGCAACATCGGTCCGGGGGTCGTGCTCGTCGAGGGTCGCACGGTGCGGCCGGGGTCGGGCTGGGCGCCGGACGGATGGCGTGCGACCACGGTCATCGTCTCGACGATGGCGGACGACTACGCCGAGATCGAGGTCCGCTGATGGCCATCCGTGACCTTCTCCGCCCGGCCCGCCGGTGGTCCGAGGATGACCGCCAGGCGCTCGTGGATGAGCTGCTGGGCGAACGGTTCCCGCTACCAGAGCCGTCGGCGTCAGAGCTGCACCTGCGGTGGTCCGCAGCGCTGCACGAGCGTGACCGCCTCCAGTCGATCGGCCGGGCCGCTGCGGCCGAGATCGCCCGGCTCGACGCCGGCCAGGCCGCAGCGTCCCGGCGGGAACCGGCGGCATTCCGACAGCTTGCCCATGATTACGACCGGCTGCGTCAGCCGCACCGGACCCGGCTGGCCGAGGTCGAGTCCGGGCTGGCGGACCTCGCCGCCACCGTCGACTGGTCTGTGCTCGAGGCCGGCGAGAAGTCGTTCGCCGCTGCCGTGGCCGAGCTGCGTGGACCACACGACCGGCTCCGGCTCGAGGTTCGACGTAAGGCCGTCAAGGTGGCCGAGGAAGCGCACCAGGCCGCCCGTGCCGCCATCGACGATGCAGCCGGCCACGGCGAGCGGACCGAGGCCGGACGCCGGGCTGCGGACCTCGAGGTCGACCTGCTGCTGGCGCGTCGTGCGCTGACGGCGACCGAGGCCACCGCCACCGCCGTGCGGCGGGGCCGGAAGTGACCGCCACGGCGACGGCCGGCGAGCTCCGCCGTTCCGGCACCCGGTCCACCCCGGTGCTGACCGCTGACGCTGCGCTCGAGCTCGACGGGTCCGGGTCCGAGCTGGCCGGGTACGCGTCGGTATTCGACCGGGCATATCGGGTCACCGATTCGCTCGGCACCTACGACGAGCTGGTGCGGCCGGGTGCGTTCGCTGCGTCACTGCGGGCCCGCTCGCCGATTGTGCAGTTCAGCCACGGCCACGACCCGGCGGTCGGGTCGGCAC
>CAIXPF010000012.1 GCA_903921205.1 uncultured Acidimicrobiia bacterium
GACGGACGGCGCCTGTTCGTCGACGAGTTCCGTCCCGGCGGCCGGCTGGTGGAGCTCGACCCCGCGGGCGAGAAGGCCCCGACGGTGCTCGCCGACGACCTGGCCATGCCGAACGCCTTCGCCATGGGGCCCGACGGGGCGCTGTGGTTCCCGCAGGTCCTCGCCGGGGAGATCTGGCGCTACGACCTCGACACCAAGACCCTCGAACGGCGCTTCACCGACCTCGCCACCCCCACCGCAGTCAAGTTCGACCGGGCCGGACGCCTGCTCACCAGCGAGGGTGCAGCAGGCCGGCTCACCCGAATCGACCTCGCCTCCGGCGCCCGCGAGACCCTGGCACAGGTGAACCCCGGCATCGACAACTTCGCCATCGCCGCCGACGGGCGCCTGTTCGTCTCCCACTTCACCGACGGCCGGGTGGCCGAGGTCACCGGTGGGGTCGAGCGGGTGCTGTCGCCGTCGGGCCTGATCGGCCCGTTCGGTCTCGACCGCATGGCGGACGGTTCGCTGCTCAGCGCCGACGGCCTGGCGGTCAACCGCACCACCCCCGACCGGGTCACCACGGTGACCATGAGCCTGCTGGCCGACCTGCCCGGCATGGCCGTCGACGTGGCCCACCACGGGGCCGACCCGCTGGTCCTGCTCAGCCGGGGCCAGGTGTTGCGCCGCCACGGGGACGGCCGCTTCAGCACCGTCGCCGGCCGCCTCGAGGACGCGACCACCCTCACCAGCTCGACCGGCACCGGCGGCGGGGCGTACGTCGTGGAACGCCGCGCCGGCCGGGTCCGTCATCTCGACGGCGAGGGTGGGTTGCGCGAGGTCGTCGGTGGGCTCGACCGGCCGGTGGCGGTCGCCGAGGACGCCGACGGCACGCTGTGGATCAGCCGTCGCGGCGGCCTGACCGCCGTCGCCGGCGGCGACGTGGTCGCCACCGTCGACGGCCTCGGCGACCCGCAGGGCATCGCCTGTCTCGACGGCGCGGTCTGGGTGGCCGACACTGCCCGGCGGGCGGTGGTACGCATCGACCGGCGCGACGGCTCGCGCCAGGACGTCCTCACCGACCTGCCGATCGGCCCGCCGGTCGCCGGTGCCCGCATGCCGCACGCCTTCTCGCCGCTGCTCGCCGACGGTGACGCCGTGCTCATCGGCTGCGACGGCGACGGCAGCATCCGCCGGCTGACCACCGCCTGACCGCCGACCGGACCCGGCCGCCCGACCGGCCCACCCGGTCGGCCCGGCGGGCGGGGAACCGGCAGCCTGGGCCATGATGGCGGATGACGGTCCGCACCCGGGCCGGAACCGACGATTCAGGGGGTCAGGTGGACACATCGCTCGCAGGGCGAACCGGCAAACCGTTCACGATGGTGGTCGAGGCGGGCAAGATCCGCGAGTTCGCCCGGGCCACCAAGTCGCAGAACCCGGCCTACGACGGCGGCCCGCAGGGCGAGCCGGTCAGCCCCACCACGTTCCTGATGAGCGCCCAGTTCTGGCAGAGCGGCGAGAACAGCCCGCTTTCGGGGGTCGACCTCAACTGGGAGCGCATCCTGCACGGCGAGCAGGAGTTCGTCTTCCACGGCGCACCGCCGCGGGCCGGCGACGTGCTCACCGGGCAGGCCCGCATCGACAAGGTGTTCGAGAAGGCCGGCAAGCGCGGCGGCACCATGATCTTCACCGAGCAGGTCACCGAGTTCCGTGACCCGTCCGGCCGGCTCGTCGCCGAACTGCGTTCCACCATGATCGAAACGTCCAAGGCCACGACGGAGGGCTGACCATGACCACCACCGACCTCACCGTGGGCGCCGGCCGCGAGCCCTTCGTGGACAAGCCCCTCACCATCACCGACTTCGTCCGCTACCAGGGCGCATCGGGAGACATGAACCCGATCCACCACGACAGCAGCTTCGCCGCCAAGGCCGGCTACCCCACCCCCTTCGCGGTGGGCATGCTTCAGGCCGGGGTGCTCGGCACCTTCGCCACCGACTGGCTCGGCGCCGAGAACGTGCGCTCGTTCAAGGTGCAGTTCCGTGAGCAGGCCTGGCCCGGCGACGTGCTGACCTACTCCGGCACCATCACCGCGGTGCGCGAGCAGGACGGCGAGCGCCTCGTCGACATCGAGTTGGCCTGTACCCGCCAGACCGGTGGCACCCACCTCAAGGGCTGGGCGACCTTCGTCGCCCCCAACTGAGAGGCCGGACCATGCCGACCCCTTCCCGCGTCGTGGTGGTGCCCCAGGAGCTGGGCAAGCCACTCGAGGTCGTCGACTGCCTGCTGCCCGACCCCGGCCCCCACGAGGTGGTCGTCGAGCAGTACGCATCGGGGATCTGCCACAGCCAGCTCCACACGATCCATAACCCCAGGGCTGCCGCCCAGATCCTCGGCCACGAGTCCACCGGGGTGGTCACCGCCGTCGGCAGCAACGTCGACGGGCTGGCGGTCGGGGACACGGTGATGGTCACCTGGGTGCCGAAGGACCAGCAGCAGGCCCGCCGCGAAGGCGAGCTGATGACCCTCGAGTTGCCCGACGGGCGCCGCGCCGTCAGCCGCAACGTGTTCACCTGGGCCACCCACACCCTCGCCGACGAGATGTTCGTGGTGAAGGTGCCCGCCGACATCGACCGGGAGGCCACCGCCATCATCGGCTGTGCGGTCATCACCGGTGCCGGTGCGGTGCTGCACACTGCGGCGGTCCAGCCCGGTGACAGCGTGGCCATCTTCGGGGTGGGTGGTGTCGGCCTCAGCGCCGTGGCCGCAGCCCGCAAGTGCGGGGCCGATCCCATCATCGTGGTCGACCTCAGCGAGGAGAAGCTCGCCTTCGCCAAGCGGTTCGGCGCCACCCACGGGGTCAACGCCTCCGAGGTCGACCCGGTGGCGGCCATCCGTGAGCTCACCGTGCGACACGGTCGCTACGACATCATGCGCGAACCGCTGCGTGGGGTTGACTTCGCCTTCGACTGCATCGGGGCCCCGGCGACGATGCGCCAGATCGCCGAGTGCGTCCGCTCCGGTGAGTTCGGCCAGAGCCGCGGCGGGGTCGCCGTGCTGGTCGGGGTACCGCAGACCCCGCTGGAGCTCGACAGCCGGTTCCTGTTCATCGGCGAACGCAGCTACCGGGCGAGCCTCGGGGGAAGCTGCGTGCCCGGCGAGGACCTGCCCCGCTTCCTGGAGTGGTACGCCCAGGGCGACTTGGACCTCGATGCCCTCGTCACCCGGCGCTACACCATCGACGAGATCGCCGAGGCCGTCGAGGACCTCGAGCACGGTCGCATCACCGGCCGTTCGATCCTGGTGTTCACCTGATGGCCGCCTACCTGATCGTCGACATCGACGTGCACGACCCCGAGGTCTACAAGGGCTACGCGGCCCAGGTGCCGCCCCTCGTCGAACGCCACGGCGGCACCTACCTGGTGCGCGGCGGGGCCCGCGAGACCCTCGAGGGGACCTGGGCCCCGAGCCGGGTCGTCGTCCTGCAGTTCCCCGACGCCGACGCCGCCCGGGCGTTCATGAACGACCCCGACTACGCCCCGGTGAAGGCCATCCGTCACCAGGCGTCGACCAGCCACATGGTGCTCGTCGAGGGTGCCTGACCCGATCGCCCGGGCGTGCGCGCCCGGGCGATCGACCGCATGCCGGGCGGCACGCACCGCGCTCACCCGCCCGACGCAGCTCGCGTTCGCCCGCTGCCGGCGCACGCGCCAGTACCGTCGCGACCATGACGCCGCGCCTGCCGACACCGCCCGCCGGGGTGCAGATCGTCGAGTTCGCCCACGTCGCCCACCTCGGCCCGCTGCTGGCCCGCTGGCACGCGGACGAATGGGCCCACCTGTACGACACCTGGGATCGTGCTGCGGCCGAGGCCGAATTCGCGGCCATGACCCAACCGGGCGTCATCCCCACCACCTGGGTGGCCTTCGACGGCCCGGGCCGTGACGAAGCGGCGGTGATGGGCTCGGTCACCCTGGCCCTCACCGACGACCTGCCGGGCTACGAGTCGGTCTCGCCGTGGCTGGTCAGCCTGTTCGTCGCCCCGGCGCACCGCAGCCGCGGGGTCGGTGAGGCCCTCGTCGACCGGTTGCTGGCCGAGGCGCACCGGCTCGGGGTGGACACCGTCTGGCTGTTCACCGCCGGCCAGGAGGGGTACTACCTCGATCGCGGCTGGCGCACCGACGAGCGCTTCGAGGTCCATGGGGAGGCCGCAGCGCTGATGGCCCGCCGTACCGATCCGTATGCGGCCCGGCGATCGGTCTGCAGCCGTTGGAGCACCGATCCGGACTTCGGCGGGGCCTACGCCTACCTGCGCCGTGGAGCCACGCCAGCGGCTCGCGACGAGCTCGGCGGCGAGGCCCACCCCGGGTTGTTCCTGGCCGGGGAGGCCACCTCGCGACGCTACCCGGGCACGGTGCACGGGGCCTGGTTCAGCGGCGAGGAACAGGCCGAGCGCATCGTGGCCGGCGACTTCGCCGAGCACCTCCCGGTGGTGGTGGTCGGCGCCGGGGTGGCCGGGCTCGCTGCGGCCCGACGCCTGGCCGACAGCGACCGGACGGTGGTGGTGCTCGAGGCTGCACCGGTGCTCGGCGGCCGGGCCCGCACCGACTGGCAGCTCGGCGGGCCGTGCCATCTGGGCGCAGCCTGGATGCATGGACACCTCGGCCATCCGCTCGCCCGGCTCGGGGCCACCGGCCATCCGATCGACTGGGACGCGGTGGCGACCTTCGCCGTGGGCCACGGGTTGGTCGAGGACACCGACGCCCGCCGGGCCGAGACCGAGTTGGGCCGTCGGCTCGCCGCCGAGGCCGGCCTGGCCGCGCATGCGGGTGACGACGCCGCAGCCGATGCCGACGCCGCCTACGGCACCCGCGCCGGTCAACTCCTCGAGCAGCTGACCGCCGAGGGGCTGCTGGCGGCGGGCGGGCTCGACGAGTTGCTGGTGCGCACCTGGCTACGGGGCGAGATCGAGGGTCTCTACGCAGCCGATCCGGCACAACTGTCGCTGGCCCACGGCATCGAGCCGTACCTCCTCGAGGGCGACGACCTGCTCCTCGACCGGCCGATCGAGCCGATGCTGGCCCACGTAGCCGACGGCCTCGACATCCGCTTCGGCAGGCGTGTCGAGGCAGTGCGTCGACGTACGGACGGCGCCTGGGACGTGGAGATCGAGGCCGCCGTCAACGCCGGGGGAACCACCACCATCACCGCCGCCGCGGTGGTGCTGACCGTGGCCGTCTCGGTCCTGCAGCGAGGCCGGATCATCATCGACCCAACCTTGCCGCCACGTACCGTGTCGGCGCTCGAGCAGCTGACGATGGGCCCGGTCGCCAAGGTGTTCTTCCGGTTCGACACCGCGTTCTGGGCCCCGCATCCGGCGTTCTGGCTGGCCGCTCCCCGCCCGGCGACCTTCGCCCTGTGGGTCGACGTGTCCAAACTGGCGGGGGCCCCGACGTTGTGCGCCTTCGCCGTCGGCGAGGACGCCCACTGGGCCGAGCAGGCCACCGAGGACGAGCGGTGCCGGCGCGCGGACGCGTTGCTGCGGGCCGGCGGGGTCGTGCCCGACCCGTCGTGACCAAAGACCCTCGGCGGGGATACCCCCAGGGGGTAGATTGGGGCCATGAGCACCGCACCGGGCTACCTCGGCCGCAAGAACGACGTCCTGCGTCGCCTCCGCCGCATCGAGGGACAGGTCCGTGGCCTCGAGCGGATGGTCGACGAGGAGACGTACTGCATCGACGTGCTCACCCAGGTCGCAGCCACCACCAAGGCCCTGCAGGCCGTGGCGGTCCTGCTCCTCGAGGAGCACCTGCGCCACTGCGTCGCGGCGGCCACCCCGGGCCACGACGACGAGGACGATTCCCCCGACGGGCGCAGCCCCCAGGCACTGCTCGACGAGGCGGTCCGGGCGGTCGAACGCCTGCTGCGGACCTGAGCCGGACCGAACCCGGACCGAACCCGGACCGAACCTCCAGACCAGACCAGACCAGACCCGGACGGAGCACACATGGATACCATCACCTTCACGGTTCCCGGCATGACCTGCGGCCATTGCGTCGCCGCAGTCTCCGAGGAGCTCGCCAAGGTCAGCGGGGTGGCCGACAGCTCGATCGACCTCGACACCAAGGCCGTCATCGTCACCGGCGAGCACATCGACCGGTCCGACCTCGATGCCGCCATCGACGAGGCCGGCTTCGAGATCGCCTGGCCATGAGCCGCCGCTCGGTCGACACCCTCACCGCCCCGGTCCGGGTCGCCCTGTTCGGGTTGGTGCTGGTCGTGGCGTTCGGTGTCGGGGCGGCGCTCGGCGCCGTCGTGCCCGCCGTTCGCAGCGACGTCGCACCGGGCACGACCACGATCCCGGCCGGACACGACGACGGCCATACCACCGAGCATGCCCTGGCACCGCTGCCCGATCCCGGACGCACGCAGGCCCCACGATGAGCGCCAACTCCCCATCGGCCGACGCCACCGGCACGGGCCGGCACCTCGACCTGCAGATCACCGGCATGACCTGTGCGGCCTGCGCGATGCGCATCGAGAAGAAGCTGAACCGGCTCGACGGAGTGCGCGCGAGCGTCAACTACGCCACCGAGAAAGCCTCGGTCGACCTCGACGCCGAGCAGTCCACCGAGGCGGTCATCGCCGCGGTCGAGGCCGCCGGGTACGGCGCCAGCCTCCCGGCTCCCCCACGTTCGATGCAGGCGGACGGCAAGGACGCACCCGACCTCGCGGCCGGTTCCATCGGCTCGGACCGCGACGATCCCGCCGATGAGCGGCTGCGCTCGTTGCGCCACCGGGTGATCGGCACCGCTGCGCTGACCTTGCCGGTCGTGGTGCTGTCGATGGTCCCGGCCATGCAGTTCCGCTTCTGGCAGTGGCTGGCCTTCGCGCTCGCCGCGCCGGTGGTCACCTGGGGGGCCTGGCCGTTCCACCGGGTGGCGGTCAAGAACCTGCGGGCCGGCACCAGCGGCATGGACACCCTGATCTCGATCGGGGTGATCGCGGCGTTCGGCTGGAGCACCTGGGCGTTGTTCCTCGGGGGCGCCGGCGAACCGGGCATGACCATGCCGTTCTCGCTCGCGCTACGAAGCGAGGCTGCGGCCGGGCACCACCTGTACCTCGAGGTGGCGTCCTCGGTGGTGGTGTTCATCCTGCTCGGCCGCTACCTCGAGGCTCGCGCCAAGCGACGTGCCGGCGCCGCCCTGCGGGCGCTGCTGTCGCTGGGAGCCCGCGAGGCGACCGTGCGACGCGACGGCCAGGAGGTGCGCGTCGCCGCCGACCGGCTCGAGGTCGGCGAGGTGATCGTGGTCCGACCGGGCGAGCAGATCGCTGCCGACGGGATCGTGCTCGAGGGCGCCTCCGCCGTCGACCAGTCGCTGCTGACCGGCGAACCGGTTCCCGTCGAGGTCGGTGTGGGCGACCGCGTGGTCGGCGCCACCATCAACGTCGGTGGCCGGCTGGTGGTGCAACTCACCCGGGTCGGTGCCGACACCGCCCTGGCCCAGATGGCCCGGCTGGTCGAGGCCGCCCAGGCGGGCAAGGCCCCGGTGCAACGCCTCGCCGACCGGGTGTCGGCCGTGTTCGTGCCCGTGGTCATCACGCTGGCCGTCGCCACCTTCGGGTTCTGGCTGACCAACAGCGGAAACACCGCCGACGCCTTCACCGCGGCGGTGGCCGTGCTGATCATCGCGTGTCCGTGTGCCCTGGGCCTGGCCACCCCCACCGCGCTGCTGGTCGGGACCGGTCGCGGCGCACAGCTCGGCATCGTCATCAAGGGACCCGAGATCCTGGAGTCGACCCGCCAGGTCGACACCATCGTGCTGGACAAGACCGGCACCATCACCACCGGGGTGATGGCGCTGAGCGAAACGGTGGCCGCGCCCGGCCACGACGAGGCCGAGGTCCTGCGCCTCGCCGGTGCGCTCGAAGCCGCCAGCGAGCACCCCATCGGCCGGGCCGTCGCCGACGCCGCCACCCGTCGCAGCGGTTCCTTGCCGCAGGTCACCGACTTCCGCGCCACCGCGGGGGCGGGTGTCGAGGGCCGGGTCGAGGGCCGGTGGGTCCGTGTGGGCCGCCCGTACGGGCTGCCCCCCGCTCTGGCCGAGGTGGTGTCACGCCACGAGGAGCGCGGGGCGACGGTCGTCGCCGCCTGGGCCGACGACGAGCCGCTGGCCCTGTTCGTGGTCACCGACACCGTCAAGCCCACCAGCGCTGCGGCGATCGCCACCCTGCGCGGCCTCGGGCTGCACCCGGTGCTGCTGACCGGCGACAACGCCCGGACTGCAGCCACCGTCGCGGCCGAGGTCGGGATCGACGAGGTGATCGCCGAGGTCCTACCCGCCGACAAGGCGTCGGCCATCGCGGCGATGCAAGCGGCCGGCAAGGTCGTGGCCATGGTCGGTGACGGCGTGAACGATGCGGGGGCACTCGCCCAGGCCGATCTCGGCATCGCCATGGGTGCCGGCACCGACGTGGCCATCGAGGCCAGCGACCTGACCCTGGTGCGGTCCGATCTGACCTCGGTCGCCGACGCCCTCGAGTTGTCCCGGCGCACCCTGCGCACCATCAAGGGCAACCTGTTCTGGGCGTTCGCCTACAACGTGGCCATGATCCCGTTGGCGGCCTCCGGCCTGCTCAACCCCATGCTGGCCGGTGCGGCCATGGCCTGCTCCAGCCTGTTCGTCGTCAGCAACAGCCTCCGGCTGCGCCGCTTCCGCCCCGGTGACCGCGCCACCGTACCGAGCGGGGAGACGAGCGCGGACGCGAGCGGCGCCGGTGGCGTGGTCACAGCCTGAGGTCGGGCTACGGTGCCGGTCATGGCCGGCAAGGGAACCCCCGCCACCGCCGCGGCACAACGGGCCAAGGTGGTGCACACGCTGCACGAGTACACCCACGACCCGGCGAATCGCAGCTATGGGCTCGAGGCGGTCGAGGCCCTCGGGCTCGACCCCGCACGCACGTTCAAGACGCTCATCGCCGTACCGTCGGGTGGCGGCAAGCCGGTCTGCGCCGTGGTGCCGGTCAGCGCGCAGCTCGACCTCAAGGCACTGGCCGCAGCCGCCGGCACGAAACAGATGGCCATGGCCGAGCCGACGCTGGCCGAGCGCACCACCGGGTTCCTGGTCGGCGGGATCAGCCCGTTGGGCCAGAAGCAGCGTCTGGCGCTGTTCATCGACGCCTCGGCCCGGGAGCTGCCCACCATGTTCGTCAGCGCCGGCCGACGCGGCCTCGAGATCGAGCTGTCACCGGGGGACCTGGCGGCGTTGACCGGCGGCACCTTCGCCGCCATCGCCCGCACGTCCTGATCGCGCCGCCGGCCTCATCGCCCGTGGAACGTCCTGACCCGCCGATCCGGGGATTCCGGGCCGTTCGGGGTCAGCGGCAGGCTGCGCAGCGGCCGGTCATGGCGAAGTGCCCGAAGGCGATGGCGAAACCGAACTCGGCCTCGACCTGACCACGGACGTCGTCGAAACGGACCCGCGGCACCAACTGGACCGCCCCGCAGCCCTCGCACACGAGGCGGTGGGACGGATCGTCGGCCAGCTGCCAGCGCGCCGGACCGTGGCCGAGGTGCACGTGGCGCACCAGCCCGGCCTCCTCCAACGTCTCCAGCGTGCGGTACACCGTCGAGGGGTGCACCTCGGGATGGTCGCGCTGCACGAACCCGACGATCTCCTCGGCCGACAGGTCGGGGTTCGTCGCCACGACCTCGGCGATGGCCCGCCGCCCGGTGGTGACCCGCTGGCCCTGCTCGCGCAGGGTGCGGATGAGGACCTCGGCGTCGTGGTGTTCCGGGCTCACCGCCGTCTACCCGACATGGCCGAGGTGGTCGACCCGGGAGCGGCCCTGACGCCCCCCGAAGGTCAGCGCCACGCAGAACAGGACCGTCCCGACCAGCACGATGGTCGGTCCCGACTTCCAGTTGAGGTGGTAGCTGAGGATCATCCCGACGAAGCCGCACAGGGCACCGATGCCGGTCGCCAGCCACAGCATCTTCGAGAACGAGTTGGTCATCATCCGAGCCACCGTTGCCGGGATGACCAGGGTCGCCGCCAGCAACGTCACGCCGACGACCTTGAGCGTGACCAGGATCGAGGTGGCGAGCACCAGCATCAGCAACGCATCGACCCGGGCGGTGCGCACGCCGCTCACCGACGCCACATCGGGATCGAAGGTGGTGAACAGCAGCCGACGGTAGGCGAAGAACACCACGGCGACCGCCCCCACGGTGACCGACGCAACCGATGCCACATCCCGGCCGGAAACCCCCAGGATGCTGCCGAAGAGGGCCGCGTCGAAGCTCTCCTGCGGCCCGCGGAACACGTCGCCGAGCACCAGGCCGATGGCGAAGCTCGCCGTGGTGATCACCCCGATCGCGGCGTCGGACCCGATGGGCCGGCGACGGGTCACCGCGCCGATGGCCAGGGCCGAGGCCAACCCCCACAGCCCGGCACCGAGCAGATAGTTCACCCCGATCAGCGAGGACGCCACGAACCCGCCGAAGATGGCGTGGGACAGTCCGTGCCCGATGAAGCTCATCGAGCGCAGCACGACATAGGTGCCGATCAGGCCGCAGAGCGCGCCGGCCATGGTGGCCACGAGCAGGCCGTTGCGGAAGAAGGCGAAGGTGAACGGCTCCCACAGAGCATCCATCAGGTCCTGCTCCTTCCTCAGCTCACCCTGCGCGGGCGCTGCAGCTCGGCATCGACCACGACCGGCATCCCGGCGTGGGACAGCACGTCCATACGGGCGCCGTAGGTGGCCTCGAGCACGGCCGGGGTCAGTACCGCGGCCGGTGGACCCTGGCCGAGGATCCGGCGGTTCATGCACACCAGGTGCGGCAGGTGGGCGGCGATGCCGTTGAGGTCGTGGGTGGTCAGCAGCATGGCGGTGCCACCGGCATTGAGTTCCTCGAGCAGGTGCAGGATCTCGTGACGGGTCCGCACATCCACCCCGGAGGTGGGTTCGTCCATCAACAGCAGATCCGGCGAACCGATCAGGGCCCGGGCCAGGAACACCCGCTGCTGCTGGCCGCCCGACAGCGCCCGGATGTGCCGCTCCGCCAGCCCGCCGAGGCCGAGCCGTTCGAGCATGGCCTCGATGGCGCGGCGCTCCTCGGCCGAGCGCCAGGGCAGGCGTCGCTTGCCCAGCTGTGCCATGGCCAGCACCTCACCCACCGTGACCGGGAAGTTCCAGTTCACGGTCTCCACCTGGGGCACGTAGGCGACCCGCAGACCTGGCCGCAGCTGCACGGTGCCCGACGTGGGGCGCACGGCACCGACCAGCAGTCGCAACAACGTGGTCTTGCCCGACCCCGACGGTCCGACCACCCCGACGAAGGAACCGACCCCGACCTCGAGGCTCACCCCTTCGAGCACCGGATGGTGCCCGTAGCCGAACGAGACGTCCTCGAAGCGCACCAGTGCGTCGCTCATTGCGGGTAGCTCGCCCCGTCGACGACCACATCGGATACGTCGAACTGCTGCAGGGCCAAGGGGTCGCCGCCGAGGGCCTCGGTCATGGTGGCGAAATCGAAACGCATCAGCGCCAAGTAGGAATGCTCGGCGTCGCCGGGCTTGCCGGGCAGGTCGTCGTCGCGCAGGTCGTCGACGTAGGCCACGCCGGCTTCCTTGCTGAGCTGGTCGAGCACCGGGCTGGGGAAGACCTCCGAGCCGAAGATGGCCTTGACCCCGCTGGCCTTCACCTGCTCGATCAGTCGGGCGACGTCCTTCGGGGTGGGGTCCTCGAAGTCGGACACCTGAATGGCCCCGATAACGGTCCAGCCGTACTCCTCGGCGAAATAGGCGTAGGCGTCGTGGTAGGTGAGCAGCTGCCGTTGGCCCTGCGGGATGGTGGCGAACGCCGTGCGCATCGCGGCATCGAGCCCGTCGAGGCGGGCCGAATAGGCCGCGAGGTTCGCGGCGTAGTCCGCAGCGTGGCCGGGGTCGATCGCGCTCATCTTCTCGGCGACGATCTCGGCGTAGCGCTTGGCCATCACCGGGTTGGTCCACAGGTGGGGGTTGGGCTTGCCCTCCTCCTTCGGGAAGGAGAAGTCGTAGATGTACTGCTCGGGGGTGATCGTCAGCGCTCCGAGCTCCACCACCTCGGTGGTCTTCTTCTTGTTCGCCTCGGCGAGCTTCTTGGTCGGCTGCTCGAGCTGCAGGCCGTTCATGAGGATCAGGTCGGCCTTGGCCAGGTCCTTGGCCACCGACGGCTTCGGTTCGAAGGTGTGGGAGTTCGTCCCCTCGGGCACGACGCCGACCACCCGGGCCCGTTCGCCGACCACGTTGGCCACGATGGAGGTGATCGGGGCCACCGTCGTCACCACCAGCGGACGGTCGTCGGCGGTGTCGCCACTGCTGCAAGCCACGAGGCCGCTGCCGGCCAGCAGGACGAAAGCCACCGAGCGGCCCACGCGTCGCACCGCCGCTCGTGCGTGCATCATCCGTTCCTCCTGTCGCGTCGTCGGCCCAGATGCGAGCAGCTCGCAAGTAACCCCCTCGTTCTACTGGACGTAGCCGGTCTATCGCGTCGACCCACGACAAAAAGCACGAAGCCGGATCATCAGATCCGGCTTCGAACACGCAACGTGGTGGGCCACTACGCTCCGTCGAGATAATCCCGCAACTTCTGGCTCCGCAAGGGGTGCCGCAGCTTGGCCAGGGTCTTCGACTCGATCTGCCGGATGCGTTCCCGGGTCACCCCGAACTCCTTGCCGACCTCCTCGAGGGTGCGGGCCTGGCCGTCCTCGAGACCGAAGCGGAGGCGCACCACCTGCTTCTCCCGGTCGGACAGGCCGGCGAGCGCCTCGAGCACGGCCTCGCCGAGCATCATCTTGGCGGCGGCGTCGGCAGGTGCCTCGGCCCCACCGTCCGCGATGAAGTCGGCAAGGTTGGAGTCGTCCTCCTCGCCGACCGGCGAGTCGAGCGACAGCGGGTCCTGGCTGTAGCGCAGGATGTCCCGCACCCGCTCCGGGGTCATGTCGACCCGGGCAGCCAGCTCCTCGACGGTGGCGTCGCGCTCGAGCTCCTGCACCATCTGGCGCTGGACCCGGTGGACCTTGTTCATCGACTCGACCATGTGCACCGGGATACGAATGGTCCGGGCCTGGTCGGCGATGGCCCTGGTGATGGCCTGGCGGATCCACCAGGTGGCATAGGTCGAGAACTTGAAGCCCTTGGTGTGGTCGAACTTCTCGACCGCCCGCATCAGCCCGAGGTTGCCCTCCTGGATGAGGTCCAGCAGCAGCATGCCCCGGCCTACGTAACGCTTGGCGATGGAGACCACCAGACGCAGGTTGGCCTGGGTGAGTTCCTGCTTGGCCAGATCCCCGTCGTTGGCCACCCGGCGCAGCCGGCGGCGCTCACGCGGCTCGAGCGAGTCGAGTTCGCCGGACGCGGCGAGGTCAGCAAGTTGTTCGGCGGCCAGCATGCCGGCCTGGATGCGCTTGGCCAGCGATACCTCGTCCTCGGCGCTGAGCAGCGCCACCTGGCCGATCTCCTTGAGGTACATCCGGACCGTGTCCGAGGTACCGGCCGATCCCGGCCGTAGGTTCGGGTCGACCCGGGCCGGCGGCCGACGCGTCCGAGGGGCGTCGTCGTCGGCGGCAGCGGATCGGGTGGAACGAACCGGCGCCGCATGGGGCGGCTCGACCGGCACGATACGCAGCGGCGGCGCGGGCTCGCCGACCAGCTCGATGCCCTCGGAATCGGCGAGGGCACGGATCGCCGCATACAGCTCGCTCGTGCGCTTTGCCGCAGGCACGATCTGCTCCACGTCGCCGTACGCGATGCGCCCGTCATCACGAGCTTTGACCAGCAGCGCCTGGAGATCGGCGCCGAGGCCCACGGGCTCCGCAGAGAGAGGCGTTGGTTGATTCATCGCGTTCCCTCGGGTTGGTCGAGCAACCACGCTAGCAAGTCGGTGCCCGCTTGAAGCTTGGCCTCGCCGGTGCTGTCATCACTCATCAGCGTCGACTGCAGGCCGACGACGTAGGAGAGCCGCTCGCTCAGCGCAAGCGGGTTTTCCGCTCCCAGCGCGGTCTGCCTCAGATCCATGATCACGCGGCGAACCGCCTCCTGGCTCAGACGGAGGAAGGCGTCCTCCATGGTGGAATCGGTCTGTTCGGCGGCCGCCTGCCGGAGCAGCCCGGCTACCTCGGGGTCATCGTCCTCGGTGGCGGTCAGGGCGTCGGCCAACGACGGCCACGCCAGGAGCGCCCCGAAGGCCCGTCGGTAGGGGCCCTCGGAGAAGAGCACCGGGTCGAGCCAGGCCAGCGACTCGTCGGGGGCTTCGACCGCCGCACGCAACGCATCGCGTTCGACCTGGTCGTGAACACCCCGACGCGCATCACGCAGGTCGATCACCGGCGAACGGTCGCGGCTCGGACCGTTTCCACCTCGACGCCCGACCGGGCCGCCGTCGTCATCGAAGTCAGCGAGGTCACGGTCGTGCCAGTCGCCGGGACCGTCGTGCCGGTCGTGGGGGTACTGCTGGCTCTGCTGGCTCTGGTGGTTCTGCTGGTTCTGCCGGCCGGCACGGTCGTACCGGTCGTCGCGGCGGGCTCCGGCCCGGCCGTCGGCGCGGTCGCGTCGACGTCCCGACTCGGTGTAGGTCGCCGATCCGCTCGCCCGGCGAACGAGGAGCTGGCGCAGCTGATCGACCTCGATACGACAGTGCGAAGAGACCTCGAGCAGGTACTGGTCACGTACCAGTGGGTTGGGGTGCTGGGCGATGGTGTCGAGCGCCCGTTCCGCGGCCCGGGCCCGGCCCTCGGGGCGGTGCAGGTCGGCGGCGGCGAGGATCCGCTGCAGGCGGAACCCCAGGAACGGCACGGCGCGCTCGACCGCAGCACGCAGGGCAGCCGGGTCCTGACGGGCGAGATCGGCGGGATCGACGCCGTCGGGCAGGTTCGCCACCACCACGTCGAGCTCGTAGGTCTGCTCCCACTGATGGAACCGCTCGGCCGCAGCCTGGCCGGCACCGTCGGCGTCGAAGGCGAGGACCAGCCGCTTGGCGAACCGGGTCAGCAGCTTCACGTGGTCCTCGGTGAGCGCCGTGCCGCACGTGGCCACGGCGCGGCCCATCCCAGCTTGGAAGAACCCGATCACGTCGGTGTATCCCTCGCAGATGATGGCTTCCTGCACCTGAACGATATCGGCCTTCGCCGCCGACAGTCCGTACAGGACCTTCGACTTATCGTAGATGGGCGTCGAACCTGGGTTGAGGTACTTGGGACCGTCGGCACCCTGCATCTTGCGGCCCCCGAAACCGATCGGATCGCCCTGCGGGTCGAAGATCGGGAACAGGATCCTGCTGCGGAAGAAGTCCTGCTGGCGGCCGCGCCGGTTGATCAGTCCCAGGCCGCTGTCCCGCCAGTCGTCGTCGCTGACCCGCAGGGCGCGTGACAGCTCGTCCCACCCGTCCGGCGCCCAGCCGAGCCGGAAACGCCGGACGTCGTCGCCGGTGATCCCTCGCGAGCGCAGGTAGCCACGGGCCGGGCCGGCGTCGGCGCCGACGAGCAGCCGCTGGTGGTACCACTCGACCGCCCGCTCGACGAGATCGGACAGCTGCAGCCGACGCTTGCGGTACTGCCCGCCGTCGGCGTCGGTGTAGCGCAGCGACAGGTTGGCCTTGGCGGCGAGCCGCTCGACCGCGCCGACGAAGTCGAGCCCTTCGAGCTCGCGCAGGAACGTGATGCTGTCGCCGCTCTTCTGACAGCCGAAGCAGTAGAACAGCCCCTGTTCCTCGTTGACCGAGAAGCTCGGCGACTTCTCCGGATGGAACGGGCACAGCCCCACCCAACGACGACCGACCCGCTTGAGCGGCACGAACTGGCTGATGACGCCCACGATGTTGGTGGCGTTGCGGACCGCCAGCACGTCCTCGTCGTTGATCATGGTCGCTCCGCCCGCACCGGCATCGGAACCAGACAACCACAACCGCAGGCCGCGGCGGAGCGGATTCGCCGCGGAGCCCCAAGGCGGGTGATGGTTACGCCATCCCAGCGTGGCTGTGGTCGACGCTCGCCCGGCCACCGCGGACGGCGGCGACACGGGTGATGCCGAGGCGGTGCGTCGGGAACGTGGCCGTCTGTCACCGGTCCGCAGGTGCAGTGTCCGGTCGCCCCCGGCGGGCCAGCACTGCGTGGGCCGCCGCCAGACGGGCGATGGGAACCCGGAACGGCGAGCACGACACGTAGTCCACCCCGGCACCGAGGAAGAAGGCGATCGACGCCGGGTCGCCGCCGTGCTCGCCGCACACCCCGATCGCGAGGTCGGCCCGCCCGGCGCGTCCCCGGGCCACGCCCAGCGACACCAGTTCACCCACGCCGTCGACGTCGATGGTCTCGAAGGGATTGTGGGCCAGCAGGCCCTCGGCGAGGTAGGTCGGCATGATCCTCGACTCGACGTCGTCCCGGCTGAACCCGAAGGTCATCTGGGTCAGGTCGTTGGTACCGAAGCTGAAGAAGTCCGCCACCTCGGCGATCTCCGCCGCCCGCAGGGCTGCCCGCGGGGTCTCGATCATCGTGCCGATGGCCACGGCGCCACCGGCTGCGAGGTCCCGGCCGTGTCGCCGGGTGGCGGCGTCGATCTCGTCCTGCACCCAGCCACGCACGAGGGCCAGTTCCTCCCGGCCGACCACCAGCGGGATCATGATCTCGGCCATGGGCCGGCCGCCCGCTGCGAGCCGGGCTGCCACTGCGTCGAGCAGAGCCGCCACCTGCATCCGGTAGAGGCCGGGACGCAGGATGCCCAGGCGCACGCCGCGGGTGCCGAGCATCGGGTTCTGCTCGTGCCAGAGCCGGGTCGCAGCGTGCAACGCCCGCTCCTGGTCACTGAGGGGCTGCCCGCTCGCCTCCTGTCCGGCGATGTCCTCCAGCGACGGCAGGAACTCGTGCAGCGGCGGGTCGAGCAGTCGGACCGTCACCGGCAGGCCGTCCATCGCCGCCAGCAACGCCTCGAAGTCGGCCCGCTGGACCGCCGCCAACTCGGCCAGGGCCACGGCCTCATCGTCGTCGGTAGTGGCCAGGATGGCCCGTCGTAGAAGTGGCAACCGTTCACCGAGGAACTGGTGCTCGGTCCGGCACAGCCCCACACCACGTGCACCGAACGCGCGGGCCCGGGTGGCGTCGGGGCCGGTGTCGGCATTGGCCCGGACCTCGAGCACGCCCTCGCAGACCTCGTCGGCCCAGCCCAACACCACGTCGAACTCCGGCGGCGGTTCGCCCACGACGGTGGCCAGGGCGTCGAGCATGACCTCCCCGGAGTTCCCGTCGATCGAGATGACCGTCCCCTCGGGCACCAGCACCGTGACCCCGTCGGCCGCGGTCGCAGTGAATCCGCCGTCCCGGATCTCGATGCCCTCCGCCCCGACCACCGCCGGAATGCCCCAGCCACGGGCCACGACCGCAGCGTGCGACGCCAGCCCACCCCGGACTGTGAGCACCCCCCGGGCCACCTGCATACCGTGCACGTCCTCGGGCGAGGTCTCGGCGCGAACCAGGATGACGTCGTGGCCCTGCTCGGCGGCGTCCACCGCGGCGTCGGCGCTCAGGCAGACCTGGCCGACCGCAGCTCCGGGCGAGGCCGCGAGCCCGGTGGCGATCACCGTGCCGGATGCGGAGAACGTGGGATGCAGCACCGCTTCGAGGTGCTCGGGCCGCACCCGCTGCAGCGCCTCACCCTGGTCGAGTGCGATGGCCGGATCGTCCACCATCGCCACCGCCAGTCGCAGGGCCGCTGCACCCGTTCGTTTCCCCACCCGGACCTGCAGCATCCACAGCTTGTCCTGCTCGATGGTGAACTCGGTGTCGAGCAGCTCGCGATAGTGGCGTTCCAACCGCTCGAAGATGCTGAGCAGTTCGTCGTAGGCGGCGGGAAAGGCGGTCTGCATCGCGGCGAGAGGTTGGGGACGCCGGATCCCGGCGACCACGTCCTCCCCCTGGGCGTTGACCAGGAAGTCCCCGTACGGCTCGGCGCTGCCGGTGACGGGGTTGCGGGTGAAGCCGACCCCGGTGGCGGAGCGGGCGTCACGGTTGCCGAACACCATCACCTGCACGTTGACCGCCGTACCGAGATCCGCGGCTATCCGTTCGCGGGTCCGGTAGGTGACGGCACGCGGCGAACCCCACGAACGGAACACCGCCTCGATCGCACCGCGCAACTGCAGGGCCGGATCCTGGGGGAAGGCCGCACCGGTGTGCTCCTGCACGGTCTGCAACGACGCGGCGACCACGGCCTCGAGTGCATCGGCACCGAGCGCCGCATCGGTCCTCACCCCGGCTTGCCGCTTGACGTCGTCGAGCAGGGTCTCGAAGGCCTCCCCCGGCACACCGAGCACGACCCGGGCGTACTGGCCGATGAGGCGCCGGTAGGAGTCGAGGGCGAAGCGCCGGTCCGTCAGGTGCGCCAGGGCCTGTACCGAACGGTCGTTCAGCCCGAGGTCGAGCACCGTGTCCATCATCCCCGGCATGGAGAACCGTGCCCCCGAACGCACCGACAGCAGCAGTGGCTCCGCCGGGTCGCCGAACCGACGCCCGATGCGCAGCTCCAGCCGGCGCACCGCGGCCGACACCTCCTCGGCGAGCCCGTCGGGCCAGCCGTGGCGCAGATAGGCCCGGCAGGCCTCCGTGCTGATGGTGAAGCCTGGGGGGACGGGCAACTGCAGCACCGAGGTCATCTCGGCCAGGTTGGCCCCCTTGCCCCCGAGCAGATCGGCGAGCTCGCGTGGCGGCAGCTCGTGCACGTGGTCGAAGTCGTAGACGTAGCTGCGATTCGGCATGTCCGGCTCCCTGCCCTCTGCCGTGAGGCGGCCGGTTCAACCTACCCACGGCACCGCAAGGCTGCACCGACGCTTCCGGCACCGTTCGGGACGGTCACCCCGAGCACGGTCACCCGATCACGGTCACCCGATCACGGTCACCCGGCCGGGCGTGACGTGTCAGGCGGTCGCAGCGCTCGCGGTACTCGCTGCGTCAGCGGCGTTCGGGCTGACGCCAATGGCGACGACAACGCAGCTCGTAGGTCACCTCATCCCCCGGCCCGAGGTCGCCCGGCACGATGGTGTCACCGTCGCGGACCTGCGCCCCGGCCACCAGCCGCGCATGGTGGGTGGCAGGCCGCCCGCACCAGCAACGGGCTTCGGAGCGGACCACCTCGAGGTGATCGGCCAGCTCGAGCAGCCGGGCCGTCGCCGGGAACAGCCGGCCGCGGAAGTCGGTCAACAGACCGAAGGCGTAGACGTCGAGGTCCTCGTCGTCAACCAGCTCGGCGAGCTGTTCGATCTGTTCCACGGCGTAGAACTGCGCCTCGTCGCAGACCAAGAACTGCAGCGGCGTGCCACCCGAGCGTGCCGACCGGCAGCGTTGCCGGATGTCGTCGTCGGGGGCGAGCTCGACCGCAGGCCGGGAGACGCCGAGCCTGCTGGCCACCGCCCCGTCACGTCGCTCCTGACGGGTGACGAGCAGCCCGCGCTGTCCGGCCAGGATCAGGTTGTGGTGGATCAGCAGGGCCATGGTCGACTTGCCCGAACCCATGGTCCCGTAGAAGAACCGTAGCTCCGCCATGGGGATCGGGGATCGATCAGCCGGCGAGGCCGAGCAGGCGGCGGGCCTCCGCCACGTCGGCGTTCATCTGGGTCACCAGGGCGTCCACCGACTCGAACCTGGCCTCGCCGCGCAGGCGGTTGGTCAGCACCACCGTCGCCGGCTCGCCGTAGAGGTCGCCGGAGAAGTCGAGCAGGAAGGCCTCGACCAGCGGGGTGGTCCCGTCCTTGTAGAAGGTCGGCCGGCGTCCCACGTTGACCGCGGCGCCGTGCCGGCTGCCGTCGGGCCGGACGTACCAGCCGGCGTACACGCCGTCGCCGGGCAGCAGGATCTCGTCGGGCACCGCCACGTTCGCAGTCGGGAAGCCGAGCGTCCGGCCGCGCCGGTCGCCGCCGATGACCATCCCCCGCAGTTCGTGGGGTCGGCCGAGCATCGCGGCCGCCGCCTCGACGTCCCCGGCGGCCACGGCCTTACGGATGGCGGTCGACGAGATGACGCCGGGTCCGGCGCGGAGCAGGTCGAGCCCGAACACCTCGAACCCGGCCGTCGCGCCCAGCGTGCCGAGCAGGGCGACGTTGCCGCCACGGTTGCGTCCGAAGTGGAAATCCTCCCCGACGACGACGCAGCAGGCCTGCAGGCAGCCGACGATCACCTCGGCCACGAAGTCCTCGGCCGACTCCTGCGAACGTTCCTCGTCGAAGCGCACGACGTAGGTGACGTCCACGCCGAGCTCCTCGAGCAACTCGAGCTTCTGGTCGAGGGTGGTCAGCAGTTTGGGCGCCGACTCCGGCCGCACCACCGAGGCCGGATGACGATCGAAGGTGATCACCGCCAACCCGGCACCGTGGGCATTCGCCTCACGACGGGTCCGCTCGATCACCGTGCGATGGCCCAGGTGGACGCCGTCATACGCCCCGATGGTCACCGCGAAGCGACGGTCGTCCGCACGCACGCCCCGCTGATCTTCGATGACCTTCACCGGTGTACCTCACCCACAACCCAGGAGCCGACCCGGCCCGCACGCACAACAGCGAGACGCTACTCCCCCACCGGGACGGCACACCTCACCCGCCGCCCGACCACCCGTGTCCCGCCCGAGCCTCCCACCGGCCGGTCCAGTCCCAGCGCTCAGACGGGCTCGGCGGTCGGGCCGGTCCGGGCGACCACGACCACCGGCCGGAACGCGTCGCCGACGGCCTCGACCACCGCCACGAGGTCGCCGTCGGGCCCGTACACGGCCGAGACCGACGGGTCCCCGGACGCGAGCGGAGCGACGCTGCGCATGGCGACCGATCCGGGGCCGAGCAGGCGGCCCTGCACCAACGCCGCAACACCCGCGGCATCGGTGTCCAAGCCCGGATAGTCCCGCAGGACCTCGCGCATGGGCAGCAGCTCGAGTTCGTCGAGCCCCCGCGCCTCGGTGAGGCCGAAGCCGCCGACCGCGGTCCGGCGCAGGTTGCGGAGATGAGCGCCGCCACCGAGGGCCGTACCGAGGTCAGCGGCGAGCGAACGGATGTAGGTGCCCGAACCGCACTCGACCGCCAGGCGGAACACCCCCGCTTCGTCCGCCGATTCGACGTCGATTCGGCGAATCACCACCCTGCGGGCCTTTCGCTCGATCTCGATACCCTCGCGCGCCAGCTCGTGCAGGCGTCGGCCGTCGACCTTGATGGCGGACACCATCGGCGGGACCTGGTCGATCTCACCGATAAACGCAGGCAGCACGGCGCGGACGTCGTCGAGGGTGACGCCGTCCATGGCGAAGGTCCCGGTGACCTCACCGGCGGCATCGAGCGTCGAGGTGGTGGTCCCCAACACCAGCTCACCGACGTACGCCTTGCCCAGATCGGTCAGGAAGCGCAGCAACCGCGTCGCCCGGCCGACGCCGAGAACCAGGACCCCGGTGGCATCCGGGTCGAGCGTGCCCGAATGGCCCACCTTGCGGGTGCCGAGCAACCCACGCGACTTGGCGACCACGTCGTGAGAGGTCCAACCGGCCGGTTTGTCGACGACGCACACCCCGTCAATCGGCGGCGCCGGACGACGAGCCATCCCGGTCCTCCCCGTTCGGATCGGCCCCACCGTCACGGCCCGACGCTCCCTCGTGCGCGGCGGGATCTGCGCCGGCGACGTCGTCCGCGACATCGTCGTCCGGCAGCGGTCCGAGCTCACGGAGTAGCGCCTCGACCCGCAGACCCTCCCGGACACCCCGGTCGGGACCGAAATGCAGCTCAGGGGTACGACGCAACCTGGCCTGACGGCCGATCGCCGACTGCAGCCGGACCCGGCGTTCAGCCAACGCCTCGAGCACCACCGGGTCGGACTCCGCTCCCCCGAGCGACGAGTAGAACACCGTTGCCGTGGTCAGCTCGGGGTTGGTGTCCACCCCGGTGATGCTGACCCACTCGAGGCGGGGGTCGTCGATTCGCTCGAGCTCGTCGCCGATGATCTCGCGCAGCAGCTCGTTCACCCGGGCGGTACGCGGGAAGTCCCGGCTCCCGCCACCATGGCTACGTCGACGTCGGTTCATGGTCGTTCACCTGCCCTGTTCCGGCGCCGCGCGCCGCCGCCGGCAGCACCGGCACGGTAGTTCGGAATGATCGAGGTTCAGTCATCGCGTCGCGTCACCCGTCACGGTGGATCACGCATCGTCGAGCCAGCTGCGCTCGGCGAGGAGCACCTCCACCTCGGGGAAGGACCAGACGAACCGTTCGACCTCGTCCATGATCGCCCTGGCCTGATGAGACGCCACCGACACGACGGCGAACCCGATTTCGGCGCGCTGCCACCGGTCAAGCCCACCCACCTCGGCGGCACTGACCCGAAAACGGTGGCGAGCGCCGTCGATAATCGGCTTCACCACCTGCCGCCGGTCCTTCAAGGACCGGCAGGCAGGCAAGTGGAGATCCATGCGGAGGGCGAGGACGAACACGACCGACCCTTCACCGTCAGGGCTCAGCTACGGGGGATCTCCCGATCCTCATAGGTCTCGATGATGTCGCCCTGCTTGAGGTCCTGGAAGTCCGACAGGCCGATACCGCATTCGTAGCCGGTGTTGACCTCTCGGGCGTCGTCCTTGAAACGCCGCAGCGACGAGACAGTGCCCTTCCAGATGATCGTGCCCTCCCGAAGGAAGCGCACCTTGGAGTTTCGGGTGATCGTGCCGCTGAGCACGTAGCAACCGGCGATCGAACCGACTTTCGGCACCCGGAAGATCTCCCGGACCTCGGCCTCGCCGGTGACCACTTCCTCGAACTCCGGAGCGAGCAGGCCGAGCATGGCGTTCTCGATGTCCTCGAGAACGTTGTAGATGATCTCGTAGGTACGGATCTCCACGCCCTCTTGGTCGGCCATCTCCCGCACCTTGCGGTCCGGTCGGACGTTGAAGCCGATCAGCGTGGCATTCGAGGCCGCCGCGAGCTGGATGTCGCTCTTGGTGATGCCGCCCACACCCCGCAGCACGAAGTTCAGCTTCACGTCGTCGCGCTCGAGTTTCTTGAGCGACTCCGTCAACGCCTCGAGCGAGCCCGTCACGTCGGCCTTCAGGATGAGGTTGAGCGTTGCCGTCTCGCCGGCCTGGATCTGCCGGAACACGTCCTCGAGGCGAGCGCCGCCCGCTGCGATGTGCGGCACGCTGCCCAACGACGCCTGACGCTGCCAGTGCTCACGGGTCTGGGCGACCTCGCGGGACACCTTCTCGCTCGGCGCCACGATGAAGTCGTCGCCGGCCTCGGCAACCTCGGACAGGCCGAGGATCTGCACCGGCGTGGACGGTCCGACCGACTTGACCTGCTTGCCCTTGTCGTCGATGAGTGCCCGCACCTTGCCCCAAGCGGCACCGGCGACCACCGGGTCACCGACCTTCAGGGTTCCGCGCTGCACCAGAACCGTCGCCACCGGACCACGTCCGATGTCGAGGTTGGACTCGAGCACCACGCCCGTCGCCCGGCCCGTGGCGTTGGCCCGCAGGTCCTCGACCTCGGACACCACGAGCAGGTTCTCGAGCAGATCGTCCACGCCGAGGTTCTGCAGTGCAGAGACCTCGACCATGATCGTGTCGCCGCCCCAGGCCTCGGGGATCAACCCCCGCTCGGACAACTGCTGCATGACCCGGTTGGGGTCGGCCTCGGCGCGGTCGATCTTGTTGATCGCCACGACGATGGGAACCTCGGCCGCACGAGCGTGCTGGATTGCCTCGAGTGTCTGGGGCATGACCCCGTCGTCGGCCGCAACGACCAGCACGACGATGTCGGTGGCGTCGGCACCGCGAGCACGCATGGCCGTGAAGGCCTCGTGGCCGGGGGTGTCGATGAAGGTGATCAGCTGACCGCCCTTTTCGACCTGGTAGGCCCCGATGTGCTGGGTGATACCGCCGGCCTCGCCCGCCACCACGTTGGTGTTGCGGATCTGGTCGAGCAGCTTCGTCTTGCCGTGGTCGACGTGACCCATCACGGTGATGACCGGGGGACGCAGCGGCAGCGAGTCGTAATCCTCGTCGTCGTCGACGAGATCGAGGCCGAGACGCCCGCGGAGTTGAACCTCCTGCTCCTCGCCCGGGTCGACCATCTTGAGTTGCGCGCCGACCTCTGCGGCGAACAGCTCCATCATGTCGTCGGACAGCGACTGGGTCGCGGTGATCATCTCACCCTGCTGGAGCAGGAACCGCACGACGTCGGCGGCCGTACGGTTCAGCTTCGGACCGAACTGCTGCGCAGTCGATCCTCGTTCGACGACCACCTCGCCCTCGGGCACCGGTGCATTGACCGGCGTGTACGTCGGCATGTCGAGCGGCTGCAGCTCTTCCATGCTGCGACGACGACGGCTCTTTCGACGCTGCTGCGGACCGCGACGACCGCCCGGTCCACCACCGGGACCACCACGGCCTGGGCCTCCACCACCGGGGCCACCACCGGGACGACCGGCGAAACCACCGCCGGGACCGCCACCCGGACCACCGCCGGGACCGCCGGGACCGCCACCCGGACGACCACCGAAGCCGCCACCGGGACGACCGGCGAAGCCGCCGCCACCACCGGGACCGCCACCAGGGCGCGACCCGCCCGGTCCACCAGGACCACCCGGTCCACCAGGGCCGCCGGGACGACGCGGGCCACCGGGCGGCGGCGGGATCGGCCGACCGGTACGCGAGAGAGGGGGACCGCCTGGGGGCGGGGGAATCGGACGACCCGACACCGACGTGGGCGGGCCGCCGGGACGCGGGGGCCCGGGCGGCCGCGGGCCGCCAGGGCCAGGACGCATCCCGGGCATCGGAGGCCTGGTCCCGGGAGGCGGACCTGCCGGACGGGGGGCACCCGGCGCACCTGGTGCACCGGTCGGACCAGCACCCGGTGCCGGAGGACGAGGGGGCTGACCTGGCGCAGGCGGACGCGGACCGGCCGGCATGCCAGGGCGGGGCGCGCCCGGACCGGCACCCGGCACGGGAGGACGAGGGGGCTGACCCGGCGCAGGCGGACGCGGACCGGCCGGCGCTCCGGGCCGAGGACCAGCGGGAGCAGCAGCGTCGGGCCGACGAGGAACCTCGCGACCACCTGATGCGATCGGGGCTCGACCGGGCGGCGGGCCCTGTGGCCGGCCCATCGGCGGCGGGCCCTGCGGTGCAGGTCGGACCCCGGGGCCAGCTCGCGGCGGCACCGGCGCGCCACCGGTGGGGGGCGCAGGAGGACGGGGAGCCTGCGGGGGCACGGCCCGGGCCACCGGGGCCGGAGCCTCCGGAGTCGGCGGGGCCGGGGACATCGACGCTGCGGACACAGGCTGCGGCGGCTCCACAGGAGCGACCGGAGCGACCTCGGCCAACGGAACACTCGGTGCCGGGGTGGCTGGAGCGGGCACCTCAACCGGAGCAACGGACGCCGGCGTCACCGAGGTAACAGCCGCTGGAGTCTCGACCACGGGCACAGGGGCCGGGGCAGCAGGCTTGGCTGTTCTCGGGGGAAGGGGCTCGTCCTCGGGCGGTTGGTGATCGCGGACCAAGCCATCGCGCTCGGCGCGGCGACGTACACGGTCTGCCTGGGCTTCCACCACACTCGACGAGTGGCTCTTCACCCCGATCCCGAGCGCGTCACAGAGGTCGAGCGTCTCCTTGTTGGTAAGACCGAGCTCTCGTGCGAGCTCGTACAGCCGAATCTTTGCGGGCAAGTGCTGTCTCAGCCCCTCAGGTCTGTCAATTGGGCGACACGGGCCGCCAGCCCCCGGAACACTCGCGGGCAGGCCACACGCGACCGATCATGCTAGTCGGCACAGGCAGCGTCTCGGAAACCACTCAGATCGACGATGCCATCGGGCGACGGTGGGAGCACCGGGGTCCGGCGCAGGGCACGGGTCCAGGCACGCCGCTTCGCCGCTTGGTCCCAACAACTCTGGGCAGGGCACAGCCACGCGCCGCGACCGGGCGCGACACGACTGAGGATCAGTCCGCCACCGTCCCCGACGACGAATCGACGCAACTCCTCCTGCGGTCGGACAGCACGACAGCCGATGCAGGTACGCATCGGCTGTCGGGGTGCATCACGCTTCGGCAGCGGGGACCTCGGCGGCCGGAGCATCAGTTCCATCGGCCTCGGCAGGGACTTCCGGGCCACTCGACCACTCCTGGGCCGACATCGACGGGCCACCCTCGGCCGGCTGCCAGACCTGTTCGCCGGTGGTCGGATCGACCACCCACTCGCCCTCGGCCCATTCCTCACCCTCGGGGAGCAGGCCGTCGACCTCGTCGCGGATCTGGGTCTCGGACTTGATGTCGATGCGCCAGCCGGTCAGGCGGGCTGCGAGCCGGGCGTTCTGGCCTTCCTTACCGATCGCCAGGGACAACTGGTGATCAGGAACGATCACTTCGGCGGTTCCGGTGTCGGGATGGATCCGCACCTCTTTGACCTTCGCCGGCGACAACGCCTTGGTGACGAAGTCGGACGGCTCGTGACTGAAGGGCACGATGTCGATCTTCTCACCGCGCAACTCGTTGACGACCTGGCGGACACGGCCACCCCGCGCGCCGACGCACGCGCCGACCGGATCGACGTTGTTGTCGTTGGACCACACGGCGATCTTGGTGCGATGGCCTGGTTCACGAGCACAGGCCTTGATCTCGACGATGCCGTCGGCGATCTCGGGGACCTCGAGCTTGAACAGCTCGAGGATGAGGCCCGGATGGGTCCGCGAGACGACGATCTGCGGGCCCTTGGCCGTCTTGCGCACCTCGACGATGTAGGCCTTGAGCCGGGCACCGGGATCCGGCCGCTCGAAGGAGACCTGTTCGGCCTGCGGCAACAGCGCCTCGACCCGACCGAGGTCGAGCAGGGTGTAACGACTGTCGCTCTGCTGGATGATCCCGGTGACGATGTCACCCTCGCGGCCGGCGTACTCCTCGTACTTCAGCTCGCGTTCCGCCTCGCGGATGCGCTGCATCATGACCTGCTTGGCGGTCTGCGCGGCGATGCGGCCGAAGTCGGACGGCGTCACGTCGAGCTCGCCGCCCATCGGTTCGCCGTCCTCGTCGAGCTCCTGCGCATGGACGCGGATCTCGAAGGTGTCCGGATCGATGGTGACCCACGAGTACTCGTAGGCCTTCGGCATGCGCTTGTACGCCGACTCGAGCGCATCGGCGAGCGCCCGGAACAAGGTGTCGACCGAGATGCCCTTGTCTGCGGCGAGCGCCTGCAGCGCCTCCATCATGTCGGGGTTGCTCATGCCTGCACTCCATTTCGGCGCGACGGGGCGCCGTCTCCGGACCGGACGAGGGTGGATCGCACCCTCATGGTTGGTCTCCGGCCATGGTCATTTCGTTCTTCGACGCTGCGGATCGGGCCTTGGAAGCCTTCGCCGCACCGGGTTTGGATCCCTTTCCCGGCTTGGGACCGGGACCCCATTCGAACACGGTTCGCGCCTTGTCGATGGCCCGGTAGCCGATCTCCAGCGTCTCGGGTTCGTCGGTGGCTCTGATCGGCTCGGTACGCACCGTGATCCCGTCGTCGTCGGCCGCCAACAAGATGCCGGTCAGCCTTTCGGTCTTCGGTTCACGGGTCCAGCGGAAGGTGATCTTCTGGCCGAGCACCGCTGCGAAATGGCGAGGCGTGCGCAAGGGCCGCTCGACACCGGGGCTGGAGACCTCGAGCGTGTAGCGGGCCGAGATCGGATCCGCCTCGTCGAGCGCCCGGGAGACCTGCTGGGTCACCTCGGACAGACGATCGAGGCTGATGCCACCCGGTTCGTCCACCACCACGCGCACCACGACGCCGCGATGCTCGACGTCCACGAGTTCGACGCCGAGCGCATCGACGACCGGCGTGACGACGTTCGACACAGCCTGGGCAATCGTCATCACACCTCCTGCGGGTTCGGGCGTTCTGCGGCCGGGATCAGCGAAGGCGTGGGCAACGCCCACGCCTTCAGCGATTCGCTCGAACGTTGGTCTGCCGATTATAGCGGCCCGATCCGAATCGGCTGCCCATGCGGGCCGGGCGGGCCGGGCCGCCAAGGTCGATCCGGCGTACGCCGCCGCACGGTCAGTAGGCCCGGGCCACCACGGCGACGACCTCGTCGCCGAGTTCGGTGGGAACCGTTCCGTCGGGGTTCTGCAGGCAGCGCACGGTGATGGCCTTCGCCGCCAACGCCTCCTCGCCCTGCTCCCCCAGAACCGACCAGCGAATTCGGGCGAAGCCGGTCTGAGCCGCCTCGGCCGCCTCCTCGATGGTGTCGACGACGACCGTACGGTTGTCTCGTCGGGCCGTGGCAGCGGCCAGCAGCCCGTCCTGGACGCCCTGCAGCGCCGCGGCCACGGCCTCGGGCACTGCGTCGAGACCAACCGCAACCTTCGTCCCGTCGTCGCGTCGCGCCAGGGTGACCTGGCCCTCCTTGAGATCGCGGGGCCCGACCTCGATCCGAACCGGGACGCCCTTGAGCTCCCAGTCGGTCGCGCGGCGGCCGAAGCTGGCCGAGGTGTGCGCATCAAGCCTGGCCCGGACCCCGGCGGCAGCGAGGCGATCCACCAACGCCTGTGCAGCCTCTCCCGCACCGTCCTCGTCCCGTACCAGCAGCACCACCACCTGCACGTGGGCAAGACGAGGCGGCACCCGCATGCCCGCATCGTCCCCGTGACACATGATCAGCCCACCCAACATACGCGTCGAGGTTCCCCATGACGTCGTCCAGCAGAGCTGCCGTTGACCACCGGCATCGAGGAAATCGATGTCGAAGGCCTTGGCGAAGTTCTGACCCAGCTCATGGCTCGTGCCCATTTGCAAGGCCTTCCCGTCACCCATCATCGCCTCGCAGGCCATGGTGTTGATGGCCCCGGCGAACCGCTCCCGGCGGGTCTTGACACCGACCAGGACCGGCATGGCCAACACGTTCACCATGAAATCCCGGTAGGCCTCGAGCAGGATACGGGTGGCGTAGGCGGCACCGTCCTCGCGTGAGGCGTGGGCCGTGTGCCCTTCCTGCCACAGGAACTCGGTGGTCCGCAGGAACACCCGGGGACGAAGTTCCCAACGCACGACGTTGGCCCACTGGTTCAGCAGCAGCGGCAAGTCGCGGTAGGACTGGATCCACTTGGCCATGAACTCGCCGAACACTGTTTCCGAGGTCGGCCGAACCACCACCGGCTCCTCGAGCTCCTTGCCACCGGCGTGGGTCACCACGGCCAACTCCGGGCTGAAGCCCTCGACGTGTTCCGCCTCGCGGCGCAGATAGCTCTCGGGTATGAACAGCGGCATGTAGACGTTCTCGGCGCCGCATGCCTTGATCCGGGCGTCCATCTCGGCCTGCATGCGTTCCCACAGGCCGTAGCCGTACGGTCGGATCACCATCGTGCCGCGCACCGGACCGTTGTCGGCGAGTTCCGCCTTGGCCAGGACATCCTGGTACCAACGCGGGAAGTCCTCTGCTTGGGGGGTGAGGATGGGAGCCTTGGCCATAGGCCACGGATGGTACCGGCCATAGGGCCGGCGGACCGTCACCTGGTGATGGTGGAGCGGATCAGCTCGACCCGGGTCTCGCTGTTGTTGGCATCCTCACCCTGGTCCTCGAGCAGACGCTGCCGGTCCTTGCGGGCCTCGCGTTCGGCGACCGCGGTGTCGGCACGGGCGAGGGCAGCATCGACCCCGTGCTCGTGAATGAACTCCGCCCACTCCACGAGCGCCTCGACCATGTCACCCTCGGGGACCACGGCGACGTTGCGACCGCGCACGAAGAGGTGACCGCGCTTGTTGCCGGCAGCGATGCCGATGTCGGCGTCGCGGGCCTCACCCGGGCCGTTCACCACGCAGCCCATGACGGCGACCTGCAGCGGGATCTGCCGCTCACCGAAGGCCTCCATCGCCCGGGTCGCCACGTCGATCACGTCGATCTCGGCCCGGCCGCAGGAGGGACAAGCGATGAGATCGACGCTCTTGCGCTCCCGCAGACCCAGCGCCTCGAGCAACTGGCGACCGGCGCGGGCCTCCTCGACGGGGTCGGCGGTCAACGAGTACCGGATGGTGTCGCCGATGCCCTCGGCGAGGAGGGTGGCGATCCCGGCGGTGGCCTTGACCAGACCAGCAGGCGGCGGACCCGCCTCGGTCACCCCGAGGTGGAGCGGGAAGTCCGTCGCCTCGGCCAGTTGCCGGTAGGCCTCGATGGTGAGCGGGACGTTGGATGCCTTCACCGAGATCTTCACGAGGTCGAAGTCCACGTCGGCGAAATAGGCGAGTTCCATCATCGCCGACTCCACCATCGCCTCGGGGGTGACCTGGCCGCCGTACTTGCGGTAGAGCGACTCGTCGAGGGAACCCCCGTTGACCCCGATCCGGATGGAGATGCCGCGATCGCGACAGGCCGTGGCAATGGCCTTGATGTGTTCGGGCCGCCGGATGTTGCCGGGGTTGAGACGAAGACCGTGCACCCCGGCCTCGAGGGCCGCGAGCGCCATGCGATGGTTGTTGTGGATGTCCGCAATGATCGGGATCGGAGACCGGGGCACGATGCGGGCGAGGCCCTCGGCGGCCTCCGCCTCGTTGCAGGTGCACCGGACGATGTCGCAGCCGGCGCCGGCCAGGGCGTAGATCTGGGCGAGGGTGCCCTCGACGTCGGCCGTCTTGGTCGTCGTCATCGATTGCACGCTGATGGGCGCGTCACCGCCGACGGCAACCGATCCGACCTTGATCTGGCGGGTGTTCCGGCGGGGAAAGCTGGTGTCGAACTGCAACGGGGCCTCTCAGGGCAGGTTTACCGGGTTGACGAAGTCGAGGTAGAACGAGGACAGGCCGATCATCATCAGCAGCGCCACCACCGCATAGGTGAGGGGCAGCAGGCGACCCACATCGGTGAAGTACCGACGACCGTCGCGGCGCAGCAACTCACGCACCCGCTCGTAGGTGGCGATGGCGATGTGGCCGCCGTCGAAGGGCAGCAACGGGATCAGGTTGAACATCCCGATGAAGATGTTGAGCATGGCCAGGAAGCCGAGGGCGGGGCCGATACCTTCACGGGTCAGGTCGACACCGAGCCGGGCCGCTCCGTAGATGGACAGGAAGCGGTTCTCGCCACCACCTGCGCCGCCCGACCCGGTGGCGTCGGCGCTCGGGTCCTGGCGACCCTGGGCGACCTGCTGAGCGAAGCTGCCGAGCCCTGCGGGGGTGAACAGCTGCACCATGCCCTTGACCGAAGCCACGGCGACGTCCAGGAACTCCCGGATCGTCTGGCCCACCGCTGCGATCGGCCCGACCCGCTCGGGAGGGAACGACGGCCCGACGCCGAGCTGACCCTCCTCCGGCCGCAACGGGTTGGCTCCGATGGTGACCTCGACCGTTTCGGTGGCCCCGTCCCGTTCGAACGCGATGGGCACCGTGCGACCCTGCAACGGGAGGATCACGTCGCGCATGTCATTCCAGTCGCCGACGGCCGCCCCGTCGATCGTGATCAATCGGTCACCCGGCTGCAGGCCCGCCACCTCGGCGGCACTGCCCGGGGAAACGGCCCGTACCTCCCAGTTGTCGAGTGCCGGACGTCCGACACCGACGAGCACCGCGTAGATCAACGCCAGGGCGAGCAAGAAATGCATCGTGGAGCCCGCGGCGGCCATGACCACCCTCTGGCGGTACGTCTTCTGCCGGTAGGTACGAGGCTCATCGTCGGGGTCGACCTCGTCGAGGTTGTACATCCCGATGACCTTGACGTAAGCGCCCGCCGGGATCGCCTTGATGCCGTACTCGGTCTCCCCTCGCCGAACGCTCCAGATGCGTGGCCCGAAGCCCAGGAAGAACTGGGTCACCTTCATCCCGGCGCGCTTGGCGGTCAGGAAGTGCCCGAGTTCGTGCAGGAAGATCATCAGCACGATCGAGCCGACGATGAACAACCACGGCAAGCCCCCCTGCACCCCGATCACCGCCACCACGGCGACGAGTGCGACGATCCTGATCATGCCGGTTCGGGTCGGTTCCACATCGACAGGCACGGACGAACACGAGTCGTCCGGTTCGGGCGGGGCTTCGCTGATCGCCATGCGGTCCTCCCTCGATGGTTGTGGGCGTCCCCGACGGCCGTCCGGGCCCTCAGGATCGGGAAACCAGCACCTCTGCCGCCACACGGCGAGCGGCGCTGTCCGCATGGACAACGTCCTCGACCGTCAGTGCCTTCCCACCATCATGGCGGCTCATGACCTCCTGCAGGACCTCGGCGATCGCAATCCACGGAATCCGTCCGGCCAGGAAGGCCGCCACCACGGCTTCGTTCGCACCGTTGAGCCACGCCGCTGCCGTTCCCCCGGCGCGGCTGGCGTCGTAGGCGAGATCCAGACACGGAAAGCGGAGGCGATCGGGGGGTTCGAAGGTGAGCGATCCCAGTGTCGCCCAGTCGATGCGGCCGTAGGCATGATCGAACCGCTCGGGGTAGGCCAGGGCGTAGGCGACCGGCAGACGCATATCGGGCATCGACAGCTGGGCCACGGTCGACCCATCGGTGAACTCGACCATGGAGTGCACGATCGACTGCGGGTGCACGACCACCTCGATGCGGTCCACCTCGATGTCGAACAGCTCCTTGGCCTCGATGACCTCGAGGCCCTTGTTCATCAATGTCGAGCTGTCGACAGTGATCTTCGGCCCCATCTGCCAGGTCGGATGGGCCAGCGCATCCTCGACGGTCACCGAGGCGAGGGCTTCCGGGGTCGCTGTGCGGAACGGCCCGCCGCTAGCGGTCAGCAGGAGCCTCGCCACCTCGCCGTCGCCACGACCCGAACGCAGACACTGATGCAGCGCCGAGTGCTCGCTGTCGACCGGCACCATCTCGGCACCGGGGGTGCCGAGCACGGTACGCACCACCGGACCACCCGCCACCAGCGATTCCTTGTTCGCCAGCGCAAGACGTCGGCCTGCGCTCAACGCCGCCATGGTCACGCCGAGGCCGGCGAAACCGACCACGGCGTTGAGTACCACCTCACAGCGCCGCGCAGCCTCGGAGAGTGCCTCGGGGCCGACCCACAACTCGGTACCGCTCGGCAGACGAGTGGCCACCCCGGAGGCGGCACGTTCATCGACGAGCACGGCGATCTCGGGCCGGAACTCCTCGGCCTGGGCCACCAGGGCCTCGACGGACGAGTGTGCCCCGATGCAGCGTACGTCGAAGCGACCCGGTCGGGCACGGACCACGTCAAGCGTCTGGGTCCCGACGGAGCCGGTCGAGCCGAGCACCGCGAGCGTGGTCACGGTCGTCGGGCCTGGCGAGCGGTCACTGCGGGATCACGCCGAGCAGAAGTGCCAGGAAGTACACACCGGGCAACACGAACAGCAGCGTGTCGAACCGATCGAGCACTCCCCCGTGACCCGGCAGGATCGTTCCCATGTCCTTGATGCCCAGATCGCGCTTGATAAGCGACTCGGCCAGATCGCCGAGCGGGGCCATGAACGCCACGACCAGACCCAACTCGAGCGCCGGCCCGAAGCCGTGCCACGGGTTGGCGCCGAGGATCTGGTTGAACACCAGCGACGCCACGACGGCACCGATCACCCCGCCGACGAGACCTTCGACCGTCTTGTTCGGGCTCACGTGGGGCATGAGCGGACTGCGACCGGCATTGCGGCCCACCGTGTAGGCGAAGACGTCGTGGGCCACCACCGGCACGATCGCACCGAGCAGGATACGCGTGGAGTCGACGCCGGGGGCCCGCAGGATGAGCGCAGCGATCGACCCGAGACCGCCGACGTACGCCGTGCCGAGCAGCGTCACCCCCAGGTCTGCCGTGACCTGCTCCTGGTCCACCCCGAACAGGAACCACAACAGCCCGGCCACGACGACCAGGCCACCGACGATCGGATAGGCCGCATCGCCCCGCCAGTACACGGCTGCAGGGAGACCGACGCAGGCGGTGAGCCCCAAGAGGGTTGCCGGGCGATAACCACCCCGCCGGGCGGCGTCGAAGAACTCGGCGCCACCGACCCCCAGCAGGACCAGCACGAACACCATCGTCGCGCCCGGCCCGATACGGAACAGGACCAGCGCCAAGGCGGCCAAGCCGACCCCGAGGCCGATCGCAGCCGGGATGTTACGTCCACCCCGGGCAGTCGGCGCCCCGGGCCTCGAGGCAGCGCCTGGCTCCGGCACGATGCGGTGTTCGCCGGTCGGCGCCCGGTCGCGATCGGCGCCGCGACGACCCGTGCGCTGCCGGGAGGGACGCGGGGTCGGTTCGCTTTCATCGAGATCGTCGAAGGCGAAGAACTCGTCGATCGCCGGCCGTTCACGCTCGGCGAGAGCGCCGATCGGCGGCTCGTCATGGGCCAGGTCTGCCAACGTCGAACCGCTGTCCTCGTCCCGCCCGCTGGCACCGTCATCGCGCCAGCGCGGCGCCGATGCATACGTAGACCAGGAGTCGTCCTTGCGAGCGTCGTCGATGAGCACGCTCGGCACCTGGCCGGTGGGCGGCGCGGTCCAGTGGGGCAGCTCCAACTCCTGGGACGCATCGACGAACGATGCGGCGTCGGGCACCGAGGCGATCACGCTCGAGCGGCTGACCGGTGCCGGTTCGCTCCGGGCCAGCGACGTGACGTCCTCGTCCGGAACGACGGCGTCCTCGGGGTCGGAGGAGTCGTCGGCGTCGGTCGGCACCTGCGGCGACAGCATCCAGTCATCCACCTGGGCAGTGGCATCCGGCACCGACTCGAACACCGGCTTGGGCACGGACCGTACGGTGGCGCCGGGCGCCCAGGACTCGTCCGTGTCGGGCAGACCCACCAGCGTGCCGGCCTCCTCGGCACCCACGATCCGCAAGGATTCGGATCGGGGTGGGCCGGAGGGGCCCCTCGGGTTGTCGGAATCGTGTTTGTCGCTCATGCGGACCCTCCTGTCAGGACATGCCCAACCGGGGATACGACCTACAACCTGCAGGTCGATCGTGGCAACGGACCACTCCCGGCACCCGGGTTCGGCCCACCTTCACTGCGCTGCTCAGACTTCGAGCAACTCCTGTTCCTTCTCCGCCAGCGCCTTGTCGATGTCCGCCTCGTTGGTCTGGGTCAGCTTGTCGAGATCTTTCTCGGCCCGGGCCAGGGCGTCGGTCGAGATCGCTCCGGCCTTTTCCAGCGCCTCGAGGTCCTTGCGACCCTTGTGGCGGATGCCCCGAATGGCAACCTTGCCCTCTTCCCCCATCGCCCGCACCTTCTTGACCAGCTCCTTGCGGCGGTCCTGGGTGAGCGGCGGGAAGTTCAGGCGGATGCTGTGCCCGTCGTTGGACGGGTTCAGCCCGAGATCGGAGTTCTGAATCGCCTTCTCGATCGCACCCATCGTGGCCCGGTCGTACGGCGTGATCAGCAGTTGTCGCGCCTCCGGAACCTGGAACCCCGCGAGCTGCTGGAGCGGCATTTCCTGGCCGTAGGCCACGACGATCAACTTTTCGACGAGTGCCGGCGCCGCTCGACCGGTGCGGATGGTCCCGAACTCGGCGCGCGCATGCACCACGGCCTTGCGCATCCTGTCGGCAGAGCCCTCGAGGATCTCGCCGGTTCCCTCCGTGCTGGCAGTGTTCACCGAACCAGAGTACCGAGATCGGCCCCGCGGAGGACGGATTGGACATTGCCGGGCTTCAGTAGGTCGAACACCACGATCGGGAGGGCATTGTCCATGCAGAACGTGATGGCAGTCGAGTCCATCACCTTCAGGCCCCGGCTGATGACCTCGAGGTGGGTGACGTCATGGAGGAGCTCGGCGTCGGGGTTCGTCCGAGGATCGTCCGAATAGACCCCCTCGACCCCCGAGTGCGTCCCCTTCAGCAGCACGTCGGCCTCGATCTCGACCGCCCGCAGCGCAGCCGCGGTGTCGGTCGTGAAGAACGGGTCCCCGAGGCCACCGGCGAAGATCACGATCCGGCCCTTCTCGAGATGGCGGATGGCCCGACGACGGATGTACGGCTCAGCCACCTGAGCCATGTGGATCGCCGACTGCACGCGCGTCGGTTGGCCGAGCTGTTCGAGGGTGTCCTGCAGCGCGAGCGCGTTGATCACCGTCGCCAACATGCCCATGTAGTCGGCCTGCGCCCGATCCATCCCGGCATGCACGCCGGTCCGACCACGCCAGATGTTGCCGGCGCCGACGACGATGGCGATGTCGACACCCATTTCTGTACGCGCAGCGACGATTTCCGCCGCGACCTGCCGCACGATGTCCGCCGAGATGCCGTAGCCGTTCTCGTTGGCGAACGCCTCACCGGAAACCTTGAGCAGGACGCGACCCCAGGAGCGGTTCTCGCCCGGATGCTCGGCAGGTTCGCTCACGAGCCGATGACGGCCATGGCGAAGCGGTTGATCCGTCCGGAGCCGATGCGCTGGGCGACCGTCTCCTTCTCGCCGTGCACACCCTGCTCGAGCAGGACCTGCCCGGCCAGCCACGCGTTCACCCGACCCTCGACGATCTTCGGCCAAGCCGCCTCGGGCTTACCCTCGGCCTTGGTGATCTCGAGCAGGTTGTTGCGTTCCTTTTCGACCGCCTCAGCGGGAACTTCGTCGCGGGTGAGGTACTGCGGCTTGGCGAAGGCGCAGTGCAGGGCCAGCTCGTGGAGCGTCTCCTGGTCGACGCCGACGGCCTCGATGATCACGCCGATGACCCCGCGGCCGTCCTGGCGGTGCAGGTAGGTGTCGATGATGCTGCCCTCGGTGGCCTCTACCCGGGCGACCCTGCCGAGCTCGATGTTCTCCCGCTTGGCGATCTTGAGGGTCTCGATGTCGGCCTGTCCCTCGGCGATGGCGGCCTCACCCTTCTCGAGGACCAGCTGGGCCAGCTTGTTGACCAACTCGACGAAGTCGTCGGCCTTCGCCGAGAAGTCGGTCTCCGACTTCAGCTCGACCAGTGCTGCGGCGGTGGCCGTGCTGGCAACCGCGACCGTGCCCTGGCTGTTCTCTCGGTCGGAGAGCTTGGCCACCTTGGCCAGGCCCTTCTCCCGAAGCCACTGGGCGGCGCGCTCCATGTCGCCGTCGTTCGCTTCGAGGGCTCGCTTGGCGTCCATCATGCCGGCATCGGTGGCCTGGCGGAGCTTCTGGACGTCCTTGGCGGTGAAGGTGGACATGCTCGTTCCTCGCTCGAGATCGTGTCGGATGTGATGGGCGCGGCAGCACCCGCTACCGCGCCCGGATACGTGTTGTCGGCTGACTCAGCCCTCGGTCGCCGGGGCCTCGGCCGTAGCGACCTTCTGGGCGGCGATACGCGCTTCGCGCTCAGCGGCGGCGGCGGCGGCCTGGCGACGGGCATCAGCCTGTGCGGCCTCGCGCGCAGCTTCCTCTTCGAAGCTCATGCGGCGCGGCGCGGGACCGGCACCGTTGCCTGCCTTGCGGGAGCGGATGAAGTGCCCTTCCTCGACCGCGTCGGCGATGACCCGGCACATGAGGCTGCCCGCACGGATGGCGTCGTCGTTGCCGGGGATCACGTACTGGATGATGTCGGGATCGCAGTTGGTGTCGACGACCGCCACGACCGGGATGCCGAGCTTGTTGGCCTCGGTGACACCGATCGCTTCCTTCTTGGTGTCGATCACGAACACCATGTCCGGCAGCTTCTCGAGGTTGCGGATGCCCGACAGGTTGCGCTCGAGCTTCTCGAGTTCGCGGGAGATGAGCAGCGCTTCCTTCTTGTGCATCATCTCGAACTCGCCGGAGTCCCGCATGCGCTGGTACTCCTTCATCTTGCCGACCCGCTTCAGCATGGTCTGGTAGTTCGTGAGCATGCCGCCGAGCCAGCGCTCGTTGATGTAGGGCATGCCGCACTTCTCGGCGTACGACCGCACGGCGTCCTGGGCCTGCTTCTTGGTGCCGATGAACAGGATCGTGCCGCCGTCGGCGACGAGGTCACGCACTGCGGTGTAGGCGACCTCGACGCGACCGAGCGTCTGCTCGAGGTCGATGATGTAGATGCCGTTGCGCTCGCCCCAGATGAACCGCTTCATCTTGGGGTTCCAGCGCCGGGTCTGGTGGCCGAAATGGACGCCGGCGTCGAGGAGCTGCTTCATCGTGACTACGGACATGGTTGGGTCTCCTTCGGTTGCGCTCAGCCGTCGCCGGCGCCTTGAGGCGACCGAAGTGGGCGACGACCGAAGTTGTGGGGCACTGTCTTGCGGGTCTCAGAACAAAACCCGTGAGAGTTTAGCGGACTCCCCGCTCCACGAGGGGACCGGCGGTCAAACCGCGCAACCGGCGCCTGGTGGGGTGACACCTGCACCGACGAGGCGCGGGCGGAGCGCCACCCCGAGGTAGGGCGCCGGGTCGAGATAGAGGCCGTTACGCCGGAACCCCAGCTGGAACCGATCGGTTGTGGCCCCGAGCACCTGTCCGGCGACCACCGTCGCACCGCGGCGGACCGCGACCGTTCTCAGGTAGGAGTACGAGGACACCAGACCATCGACGTGCGCCACGCTGACTGCCAGTTCGCCAGCCACCGGCCCGGCGAAGAGCACCGTGCCCGGCCCGACCGCCCGCACGGGTTGATCGACGGCCGTTCGGTACTCCAGCCCGCGGTTTCCCGGGCCGTAGGGCCCGTACGGCATCGAGAAGCCAGCTACGACAGGGGCTTCGACCGGTGGGCGGTAGGGAGCACGGGCGCACACGACCGGTGAGACCAACAGGGCGGCTACCAGCAACGACGAACGAACAACCTCGATGACGAGCACCACATCTCCTTCGTCATGCGAACGCAGACGCGCCCGCTCGATCGAAGGGCCCGGGGCCCCGAGTCGACGGTCTTCAGCGAGTAGCGGAACCCGAACGCTGCGGGTACGGGGGCTCGCTGGACGCACGCTGCAGAAAGATCCGCAGTTGCATGACCGCCTTGGTGTGGATCTGGCACACCCGGCTCTCGGTCACGCCGATCACCTTGCCGATCTCGGCGAGCGTGAAGTGCTCGAAGTAGTAGAGGACCAGAACGAGCTTTTCGCGCTCACCCATGCCGTTGATGCCCGAAGCGAGGAGTTGCTTCATCTCCTTGCTCTCGAACAGGCTCACCGGGCCATCGGAGGAATCGGGAATCGTATCGATCAGCGCAACGGACTCGTTGCGATCACCGGCACCGGTCAGCATCTCGTCGAGGGCGATCAGGCCGACCCCCGAGATCTGCGACAACATCGTCTGCAGCTGCGGGATCTCGATGCCGAGCTCCTCTGCCAGCTCGGACTCGGTCGGTGTCCGACCGTGCTCGCTCTCCAGCTTGGTGAGCGCCTTCTCAATCGAACGTGCCTTGGCCCGGACCGACCGGGGCACCCAGTCGTAGCTACGCAGCTCGTCGAGGATCGCTCCCTTGATCCGCTGCATGGCGTACGTCTCGAACTTGTTGCCGCGCTCGGGGTCGAAACGATCGATGGCATCGATCAGACCGAAGATCCCGTAGCTCACGAGGTCCGCCTGCTCGACGTTCTGCGGCAGGCCGGCTGCAAGTCGGCTGGCCACGAACTTCACCAACGGCGAGTAGTGGACGATGAGACGGTCACGGGTCTCCTGGTCTCGCTCCGCGGCGTATTTCCACCACAACTCCTCGACCCTGTCGTCAAGCTCGAGCGCCACGTTCGTTCCTCCGCCGATGAGGATCACCTGGCCGACCTGGCGGCATCACCACGCCGCTTCGGAGGCACCGTCATCAGTCGATGTCGTTCCAACCAACCCTTACTCACCACAGGTTACCGACTGACCGCACAAAGTGGGCGAATCTCGCCCTCAGGGCCGCCCTGAATCCCCTCGTTGAGTGAGCCAGAGACCGTCCTGCGTGACCAGATTGCGCCGCCGCAGACGGTCGAGCACCGTGCATACAACCTCGATCGACCAGCCGGTACGGGGCACCAGGACATCAAGGGTCGTGGGTTCCCATCCGAGCGCATCGAGCACGACCTGCTCCTGCGCATCAACGGCGCGGTGCCGGTCGCCGTCCCGGTCGAGCCGGGACTGCCCTGACCTGTTTGTTCCCTCGCGTGGTGGAAGTGGTCGACGACTCCCGAGCGCCGTCAGCACGTCGTCGACAGCGACGGCGATGCCTGCCCCTTCGGCGATGAGCCGATGCGTACCGACCGACGCCGGCGACCGCACCGAGCCCGGCACTGCCAGCACCACCCGGTCACGGGCGGCCGCCTCCTCAGCGGTGGACAGGGACCCACCCCGCTCGTGGGACTCGACCACGACGACGACGTCGGCCAGGGCGGCGATGATGCGGTTGCGGGCCGGAAAGCGCCAAGGTTCGGGTTCGGTTCCCAGGGGCGCCTCGCTGAGCAGCAACCCGGAATCGGCCACACGTCGCCACAACATGCGACTTGAAGCCGGATAGACCACATCGAGGCCCGTGCCGACCACCGCGATCGGAGCGACGGCGAACGCCTCGATGCCGACGTCGAGTGCGCCCTGATGCGCCGCCGCATCGACACCGGCTGCGAGGCCGGACACCACCACCACCCCTGACGAGGCCAGAGCCGCGCCCCACTTCCTCGCGAGGTCCAGCCCGTACGGCGTCGCCCGGCGAGTGCCCACCAGGGCGACCGCAGGCCGACCGAGAAGGCTCAGGTTCCCCCGGCCGAACAGCACCTGGGGCGGTTCGGGATCCTCGAGCAGACGGTCTGGATACCGGGCCTGACCCTTGACCAGTACCTCCACGCCTGCGTCTCGGTGTTCCTGCCACCGGGCCATGGGGTCGACCCCGGCGGCGGCCTGCCTCCACTTCGCCACGAGGTTGCTGGAGATGCCCGACCGGGCTGCCGCGCCGAGCACGGGAGCGCCGTCCCCCGCCCGGACCACCCGCCACGCCTGCTCCCCCGTGCCGCACCAGGTCAGCAGGCGATCGAGGCGGGCCGGCCCCATACCCGGCAGCGCCAGCAGCGCCACCACATGGGCGGCGTGCAGATCGGGCTCCGGAACCGCGCTGACGGGCCGCCCTGGCTGCGGCGCCCGGCGCGATGGCTCGCCGCCGAGGTGCACCCCGCTCATGAGTCAGCCCCCAGCAGGGCTTCGGGCTCGGCTCGTAGGTACAGTGCAACGCTCAGGTGCTCGTCGCTCAGCACCGAGCCGGCCTCCCCGGCGAGATCGGCAAGGGTGCGGGCGACCCGACGGACGCGGTCGACCCCACGGGCGGTCAGCCGATGCTGGCGCAACGCGTCGCCGAGCAGCGCCCGACCGGACCGATCGAGCGCGGCATGGCGGTCGAGAAGCGATCCGGCAAGGTCACGGTTGGCTCCCACCCCGCGTCGGCGGGCGACCTCGCGCGCCACCGTGACCCTGTCGGCAACCGCCTCGGATCCCTCCTCGACAACCTGGCCGGTAAGACGGTCGACGTCGGGCCGTTGCACCCCGAGCCGCAGGTCGAACCGGTCGAGCAGCGGCGCGGAGAGCCGACGTCGGTACCGGCGCCGGGCCGCCTCGGAGCAGCGACACGGCTGGGGCGTGCCGGCGTTGCCGCACGGGCAGGGGTTCGAGGCGGCGACGAGGAGGAAGCGAGCTGGGAACGACACCGCGCCATGTGCCCGGGCAAGACGGATGCGACCCTCCTCGAGCGGCTGACGGAGGGCATCGAGCACTGCCGGCGCGAACTCGGCGAGTTCGTCGAGGAACAGCACGCCACCACTGGCCAGGCTGATCTCCCCCCGGACGCAACCAGGAGGATCCCCCGCCGACCAACGCGGCCATGGATGCACCGTGATGTGGTGCACGGAACGGAGCACGGGAGATCAACCCGCCGGCAGGTAGCCGCTCGCCTGCAGCGGAGTGGACCTTCGTCGTCTCGAGCGCCACCGATGGATCGAGCGGGGGAAGCAGCCCGACGAGGCGCTGCGCCAACATCGTCTTGCCCGCACCGGGAGGGCCGACCAACAGCAGGTGATGGCCTCCGGCCGCAGCTACCTCGATGGCACGGCGGGCCAGCGGCTGGCCGCGCACCTCGGCGAGATCGCCCACCACCCATGACGATGGAGTCTCGACGCCACGCTCCGGGGACGGAGAGGGCATCCACTCCGCCGCTCCCTCCAGCGCAGCGACCACCGCCGCCAGCGTCGAAGCCGCTCGGACCCGATGGCGACCGAGGATTGCAGCTTCCGCCTGGCAGGTGGGTGCCACCACCACCGTCGAGGGGGCGAGCGCCTCCACCAGTGGCACCGTTCCTGCAACCGCACGCACGGCGCCGTCGAGACCGAGCTCGCCGAGGAATGCCACGTCATCGACCCGTTCCCGCTCGAGCAGACCCGAAGCCACCAGCACCCCGATGGCCATGGGCAGATCGAGACCCGACCCTGCCTTCGGCAGACCCGACGGCGCAAGGTTGACCGTGATCCGCTGTTGGGGCCAGCGCAATCCACTCGACAGGATCGCTGCACGCACCCGGTCACGAGCCTCTCGGCACGCAGCGTCCGGCAACCCCACCACGGTAAAGGCGGGCAGACCACCCGCAACGTGTACCTCGACCGTCACCGGGACACCGTCGACGCCCCGCAACACGGACGAGGAGATACTGGCCAACATGGCTGTCCTCCGGAATCCGAACTGATGCCGAGGAGCCCTGAGGCTGCCGAACTCGACGCAGCCCGTGACGAGCGGCAAGCCGAGATTCTCGAGCCTAGCGAGCGGCCGGAGCACAGCGGACGGCAGTTTGCGGAACCGGGCCCGGTCCGCGGACCGGCCATACTGGAGCATGTGGGCTTCAACCCTCATCGGATTCACCGACGCAGACCGTCCGACTACGTGTTCGTGGTCGCGGCCGTCGTCGCCGGATTGCTCCTTCTCACCTGGGCGCTGGCGGGCTGACCGGGTGTCTGAGATCCCACTCCACTGGCTCGACGACGTCGAGGTCCGCTTCCTGCAGCCGTACCAGGCCGTCAAGGCCTACCTGTGCCCGCACTGCAACCGCGACATCGCGGCAGGCACCGGCCACGTCGTCGTGGTGCCGCGGGAAGCACCCGACCTCCGTCGGCACTGGCACCGTGGCTGCTGGCAGCTCGAGGATCGACGCCGTGCCGCACGGTCAGGGAACACCGGACGCCGGCGATGAGCACCGATCCCACTGCCGGCACCCCCTATCGCCACCGCATCGCCGAATCGGTCGCCGATCAACTCCCCCACGACGAGCAGCTGCTGGGCGCCACCAGGCTTGTCCTGCCGATCAACTCCGCCCGCTACGACGAGAACCTCGAAGAGCGCAGCAGTTTGAAGGATCTCGCCCTGCTGCAGCATCTCATGGTCCTGGTGCGTCCGGCGCCGAAGCCGGTGGCAGGATTTCCGCTGCACTGGGACATGGTCCTCGGGCTCACCAGGAACCGCATCCTGGTCTACAAACCTCGACGCGGCAGCCACCAGCCGGGCGGCTATCTCGGCTCGGTCCCACTGAGCCAGCTCACCAAGGTCGAGCTGGCCACGGTGCCCGACCGGCTCGGCCGAACGCTGGCCGTCAAGTTCAACCTCGACCACGGTCCGCGCCTCATGCTCGACGTCCTGGCGGGTTACCGGGCCGACACCGAGCACTTCGTCGAGGAGGCCCAACATCACCTCGAGGTTCGACGCTTCCTCGGCTGACCGAGGACGGCCGTGATCGCTGAGGTGGTCAGAACGCTGCCTCGAACACCTCGAGTCGGCCGCCGGTAACCGCGACGACATCGAAGCGGAGCTCGACAGCACGACACCCGCTGTGCTGGAGCCATTGCACGGCCAGCCGCCGTAGCCGCTGCTGCTTCGCCGCGGTCACGGCCTCAGCCGGATGTCCGAACGCCAACGACGAACGGGACTTCACCTCGACGAAGACGATCTGTGAGCCGCGGCCCACCACCAGATCGAGCTCGCCGGAACGACAACGCCAATTCCGGGCCAGCACCTCGTAACCACTCTGCTGGTAGTGACGCATGGCGAGCAGCTCGCCGACCGTGCCGAGACGCTGACGACCGGATCCCATCGGTACGACCCCCGCGACCATTCAGCGCCCCGAGCATGACGGGAACGACTGACAGTAACGAGAGGTCGGAACCACGCCGGCGACCTCGACCGGCAGGAGCAGTGAAGCGGGCATGCAGCCCGCCTCGCTCAGCGCTTCTCTTTGATCTTCGCGGCCTTGCCGATGCGATCACGCAGGTAGTAGAGCTTGGCGCGACGCACGTCACCCCGGGTGACCAGCTCGAGCTTGCCGGTGATCGGCGAGTGCACCGGGAAGGTGCGCTCGACCCCGACACCGAAGCTCACCTTGCGTACGGTGAAGGTTTCCGCCACGCCTGAACCCTGGCGACGGATGACCACGCCCTGGAACACCTGCAGACGCTCGCGGTTGCCTTCGACGACTCGCACGTGCACCTTGACGGTGTCACCGGTGCCGAAATCGGGAATATCGTCCCGCATCGTTGCCTTGTCGACGACATCGGTGGGCTTCATTGCTCGAAACTCCTCGGGGATCGCCATGTCGACCGGCGGACGCCAGGCCACAGCGGACCCCTCACTCTAGGAGATCGGAAGCCTATGGACCAACCCCATTGCGCCGAACGTCGGGCGATCACGGCGTCGCCGCCCGATCACCGCCCCGGGTGCGCAGCAGCCCCGGGTACAGCGAGGCCGAACTCGGCAAGGAGTCGCTCCTCACCCGGCAACAACCCGCCACGCGCCTGCCACAGATCGGGTCGGTCGCCGGCCGTCCGCACCAGGCTCTGGGCCCGACGCCAGCGGGCGATCCGTCCGTGGTCGCCCGACAGCAACACCTCCGGCACGGCGAGACCGCGCAGGCTGGCCGGCCGGGTGTACTGGGGGTACTCCAACAGACCGTCGCTGAAGGACTCGTCCTCGGCCGAGTTGACGTTTCCCATCACCCCGGGAACCAGTCTCCCCACGGCCTCGAGGATGACCATCGCCGCCACCTCTCCCCCGGCGAGCACGTAGTCGCCGATGGAGACCTCGCCGTCGACGAGGTTGGCATGCACCCGGTGATCGATGCCCTCGTAGCGACCACAGAGCAACGAGAACCCGCCGGTCGCAGCCAACTCCCGAGCCATGGCCTGATCGAAACGCCTTCCACCGGGGCCGAGGGCGAGCAACGGACGAGGTGGGTCGACCGCCTCCACGGTGGCGAAGATCGGCTCGGCCATCAGCACCATGCCGGCACCACCCCCGAAGGGCGCATCGTCCACCGAGCGGTGCGGATCGGCCGCCACCGAACGCAGGTCGTGGACCCGCACGTCGAGCAGTCCGTTCCGACGTCCCTTCCCCAACAGGCTGGCCGAGGCGAACCCCTCCACCATCTCGGGAAAGATGGTCAACACGTCGATGCGCATGTGCCTCAGGTCCGGATCAGTCGAACAGCCCGGCGGGCACGTCGACGAGAATCCGGCCGTCCTGGACGTCGGTCACGAAGTTCATCGGGACCAGTGACTGGTCGTCGAGGACCAGGAGATCAGCCGCAGGATTGGCCTCGACGGCGATGACTGCGCCGCGGTCGACGCCGTCCTGGTCGACCAGCCGGCAACCGATCAATTGGTGGACGAACACGTCCTCGTCTCGCGCCAACGGCTCGGCCAGCAGGGCGATGC
>CAIXPF010000013.1 GCA_903921205.1 uncultured Acidimicrobiia bacterium
CTCGTCTGCGTTGGGTTCATCTGATCTACCTCGGCAAAGGGGCGGCGCCGCATCGGCGGCCGGTCGGTACCGCGCGCTCCGGCGCGGTCAGGCCTTGAGCGTCGCCGACAGGGCGCTCAGCTCGCCGTCGGCGGGGATGGCCACGGTGAAGCCCTTGGGTCCGATGGTGATCGGGGAGCTGGTCACCTCGTAGGGCCCGTTCTCACGTGCGGCTTCGACGAACACGGTGTACTGGCCGGCGGGCACCGGGGCGCCGTCGTCGCCGAGCCCGTTCCAGGCCACCGAGTAGGCACCGGCGGCCCGCGTCGAGCCCGAGGTCGTCTGATCGACCACGCGGCCGCTCGCCGTGGCCCAGCTGCGCAGATCGCTCAGCCACCGGGTGCCCTTGCCCGACTGCTCGAACCACAGGCTGATGGTCTTGACCAGCTTGCCCGAGCCGTCCTCGACCCACACTGCGACATAGGGGTTGTGCACCCGGCCGCCGGCGGTCGGTGCGAACGAGAAGTTGACCACCAGCTCGCCACCGGCAGGGAAGGTCTGCCTGGCCGGCGCTGTGGATGCCGGCGCGGCGGTGGTGACAGGTGCCTTGACCGTCGCGGGTACCACGGTCGTGGTCAGGGCGGTGGTGGCCGACGCGCCGGCAGCCTTGGCCGTGGTCGGGACGGCGGTCGAGGCCGATTCGAACACCCCGGCGTCGCCGTTCCCGCCGCAGGCGAGCGGCACCATCGTCAGCGCCCCCGCAGCAGCGAGGCGGGCGAGATGGGCGCGGCGGGCGCTCCACAGGTAGCGGGACTTCGGCGGCTTCGAAACGGACACGCCCGCAAAATAGGCCGCAGACCTGGGAACTCGCTGAGAACCGTCAGGGAACGAGCAACGAGTCGGTCGCCCGTTGCCCGGACCTGCCGACGATCTCGGAGCAGGCTCACAGCAAATCCACAGCCGCAGCTGGCAAGCTTGTCCCATGGCTGGCGAGCATCTGCTCATCGTCGACGATGAGGACAACCTCCGATCCATGCTGGCCGCAGCCCTGCGACACCACGGCTTCGAGGTCACGACGGCGTCGAACGGCCGCGAGGCGCTCGAACAGATTCCCCGGGAGCATCCCGATCTGGTGCTGCTCGACGTGATGATGCCCGACCTCGACGGCTTCGAGGTGCTGCGCCGGCTGCGTAACGACCACGACCGCACGCCGGTGCTGTTCCTCACGGCCCGCGACACGACCGAGGACAAGGTGCGGGGACTCACCCTCGGCGGTGACGACTACCTGCAGAAGCCGTTCAGCCTCGACGAGCTGGTGGCTCGGGCGGAGGCGATCCTGCGCCGGACCGGTGCCGGACCGACCGCCGGCAGCATCCACGAGTGCGCCGACCTGTGGATGGACGACGACGCCCACCGGGTGACCCGTGCCGGCGAAGAGGTCTCCCTCTCGCCCACCGAGTACAACCTGCTGCGCTATCTGCTGGTGAACCAGGGCCGGGTGCTGTCCAAGGCGCAGATCCTCGACCACGTCTGGAAGTACGACTTCGGAGGGGACGGCGGCGTGGTCGAGACCTACATCGGTTACCTGCGCCGCAAGGTCGATCACGTCGAGCCCAAGTTGCTGCACACCGTCCGGGGTATCGGCTACGCGCTGCGGCGTCAGTGACGGGCGGCAAGGCCTTGTCCCTGCGCGCCCGACTCATCGCCGGCATCGCCTTCGTTGCGGTGGTCCTCACGTTGGTGTCGGCCATCATCACCTACACCACCCGCCATCAGCTCATCGCGCAGGTCGACGCACGGCTCGAATCGTTCACGCCGCTGCGCCGGGGCGTCATGGATCGGCCACGCGACCAGTCCCAGGGCCCCAGGGTCCCGACCGAGCGGCTGGGTGGCCGTGGGGGCGATGACGACGGCCGGGTCAGCGACGCCTACGTCGGCGTGCTCGGCCCCGACGGTGTCCTCGCCACCCGGCTCGCTCCCAATGCCGGGGATCTGACCAGCAGCCCCCCACAGTTGGACCCCTCGACGGTGCCCAGGACGGAGGCGGCGTTCGCCACCGTCGACTCCGAGGATGAGCGGACCACCTACCGGGTGCTCACCCAGCCCATCGCGGGCTTCGTCGTCGTCACGGCGCTGCCCATCGACGATGTCCGGGCCACCATCACCCGCCTGCTGTTGATCGAGGTGTCCGGCTCGATCGTGATCCTGCTCGCCCTCGGTCTGGTCGGCTGGTGGGTTCTGCACCTCGGCATCCGTCCCGTGCAGGAGATGACCGCCGCCGCCTCGCTGATCGCAGCGGGTGATTTCGCGGTTCGCCTGCCGGAGGCGGCGCCGGGGACCGAGTCCGCAGCGCTCGCCGGGGCGCTCAACCAGATGCTCGGCCGGATCCAACACGCGCTCGACGACCGGGCCGAGGCCGAGTCGAGGCTTCGACGGTTCGTCGCCGACGCCTCCCACGAGCTGCGCACCCCGATCACCACGATCCGCGGGTACGCCGAGCTGTACCGGCACGGCGGCCTCGCCAACCGTGAGGCCCTCGACGACGCCATGCGCCGCACCGAACAGGAGTCGGCACGCATGGGTCGCCTGGTCGGCGACATGCTCACCCTGGCGAAGCTCGACGAGGAACGGCCGCTCCTGCGCCGGCCGACCGACCTGGTGCGCATCGCCCGCGACACCGTGGCCGACGCGTCGGTCAGCGAGCCGGGTCGCCGTATCACCCTCGAGGTCGACCGGCCCGACGCCGTCGTCGACGGCGACGAGGACCGGCTGCGCCAGGCGGTGATCAACGTGGTCGGCAATGCCCTGGTCCACACCAACGCCACGGTGCCGGTGTCGGTGCGCATCCGCCACCACGACGGGCGGATCGAACTCGAGGTACGCGACGAAGGCGACGGCATGGACCCCGAGATCGCGGCACGGGTCACCGAGCGATTCTTCCGTGCCGACCCGGCGCGCTCTCGTCATCGCGGTGGGAGCGGCCTGGGGTTGTCCATCGTGGCTGCCACGATCGTCGCCCACGGCGGAACGCTGTCGGTCACCAGCACCCCGGGTTCGGGCACGACGGTGCGCATGGACCTGCCCGTCGTGGTCTACGGTCCGCAGGATCCGGGCACGCACTAGCCGGCCGGTCCTGCGATCGGCGGCGCCGAAGGGAGACACGCCGATGGCAGAAGGACCGCTCGCAGGGCTGAAGGTGGTGGAGATCTCGGTCTACGCCCAGGGCCCGATCGCCGGGTTGATCCTGGCCGGTATGGGCGCCGACGTGATCAAGATCGAGGCCGTGGGCCACGGAGACCCGTTCCGCAGCTACCTGGGCATGTACGGGGTGACGCTCGACGACGACGGTCGGCACTGGATCTTCTCCTCGGTCAACCGCGGCAAGCGCTGCATCGCGCTCGACGTGGCCTCCGATTCAGGCCGCGAGGTGTTCCACCGTCTGATCGAGCAGGCCGACGTGTTCGTGTCGAACCTCCGGCCGGCATCGCTGCGTCGCCTCGGGGCTGACGCCGACACGTTGACGGCGTTGAACCCGAGGCTGATCTACGGGCGGGGCGCAGGCTTCGCAGTCGACGGGGAGCTGGCCGAGGACCCGTGCCAGGACACCGTCGGCATGGCCTACTCCGGCTTCATGGACTTGGTGTCCACCACGGAGGAGCCGCACTACCCACCGGGGGCACTCAGCGACGTCGCCACCGGCACCAACCTCGCGTCCGCCATCCTGGCGGGGTTGGTCCAGCGCTCGCTGACCGGACGGGGCTCGGTGGTGGCCACCAGCCAGGTGCAGACCATGCTGTGGCTGCAGCTGTTCGGCGCAGGATTCGTCAACAACCTCGGCCAGGCGCCGGCCCGCTTCGACCTGCACACCCCTTCGAGCCCGCTGCTGAGCCTCTATGAGACGGCGGACGGATGGATCTCGGTCGGTGCGGTCACCGACGCCCAGTGGCGGGTGATCGCCGAGACCATGGGGCTGGCCCACCTGCTCGACGACCCCCGCTTCGCCACGCTGCCCGATCTCATCGCCAACACGGCAGAAGGCACGCCGTTCCTCAGGGCGGCCTTCCGTTCCCGGCCGACCGGCCACTGGTGGCAGCTGTTCCGCGCGGCCGGCATCTGGGTCTCGCCGGTCAACAAGCTCGGCGACCTGGCCACCGACCCCAACATCGTGGCCAGCGAGTACCTGGTCACGTTCCCCGACGGGTCGGTCGGCACACCGGCGCCGTTCGAGGTGGATGGCTTTCGGGGGGCCCGCACGGTCGGCGCCCACTACGGCGAGCACACCGACGAGGTGCTCGAGGAACTCGGCTACGACGAGGACGCCCGCCTCGCCCTCCGTCTCGCCGAGGCGGTGTGGTGAGCGTCGACGCCGCCGGCACCGGGACCTCCGGCATGACCCGACGGCCGGTGCGGGACTGGGCCACCGACTTCGACCACCTGTCGCCGGAATGGGCCGCACACAGTCCGGAGATCACCGCCGACCTGCGGCAACGGTGCCCGGTCGCCCATACCGAGCGGTTCTACGGCGCCTACCTCGTGACCCGTTACGACGACGTCGTCACGGTCGCCCACGACACCGTTGCCTTCTCGAACCGGATCACGGCGGTGAACGAGAACCGGCCGGAGAACATCCGCCTCGAGGCCCCGCCGATCACGCTCGATCCGCCACAGCACGGGCCGCTGCGGCGGGCCCTGCTGCCCCCCTTCTCGCCGCACGCAGTACGCCGGTTGATTCCCGTCACCGAAGCGATCTGCGACCGAGCGCTCGACGCCCTCGAGGGCCGAACCGTCGCCGATGCGGCGGTGGACTACGCACAGATCGTGCCGGTCGAGGTGACCGCTCGCCTGCTCGGGCTCCCGCCCGAGGACGGCGACCGCTTCCGATCGTGGGTCAAGGGCATCCTCGGTGACGGTCTGATCGATCTCGACCTGGCGGCGCGCTGCACCCGTGAGGTCCGGGCCTTCCTCGCCGAGCACCTCGCCGAGCGACGCCGTCGTCCGACCGACGACCTCATCAGCTACGTCGCCCATGCCGAGGTCGACTCCGACGACGGCTCGACCCGGCCGCTCGGCGAACGGGAACAACTCGGCGTGCTCTACCTGCTGCTGGTCGCGGGCATCGACACCACCTGGTCGACCATCGGCTCGGCGTTGCATCACCTTTCCACGAACGCCGAGCACCGACGTTTGCTGGTGGAGACACCGTCGCTGATCGACGCCGCGGTCGAGGAGTTCCTCCGCTACTTCGCGCCGATCACGATGGGGCGCATCATCGAGCACGACGCGGTGATCGCAGGCTGCCCGGTTCGGGCCGGCGAGCGCCTCCTCGTCGGCTATCCGTCCGCCAACCGCGACGCCTCGCAGTTCGAAGCGCCCGACGAGGTGATCCTCGACCGCGCCCACAATCGCCATCTGGCGTTCGGCGTCGGACCGCACCGTTGCCTGGGCTCGAACCTGGCCCGTATGGAGCTCAAGGTCGCGCTGCAGCGCTGGCTCGCTCGCTTCCCGGACTTCGAGGCTGCGGGCGAGGTCGTGTGGACCATCGGGGTACGCGGACCGTCAACGGTGCCCGTCCGACTCGGCTGAGCGCATCCGGCACGGACCCACAGGCCGGCTGCCGGGCTCTCAGCAGCCGAGTGAGCCCGAGATGCTGGTGACGACGCTGCGGATGGCGTCGAGCGCACCGCCGGCGACCGCCTTGGCCTGTTCAGGGTTGGCCTTGTAGTCCGACGAGGCCTTGGTGGCGTCGCTGAGCGCCTGCTCGGCCTTGTCCTTGGCCCCCGCCGGCAGCTTGTCGGCCGGGACCTTGGCCACGACGTCCTTGAGCGCACCTGCGGCCTCGCCGATCCTGCGCACCGCGGCCTCGTCGAGCTGGTCGGCCCGGGGAAGTTTCTCCGACACCAGCTTGAGACCCTCGCACTCCACCTTCGATACCGCCTTCTCGGCTGCGCCCTTGGCCGCGTTCTCGGCGGCCGAGCAGCCACCGGCGAGGAGCACGGGGATCAACAGGGCGGGTGCGATGAGGGAACGGCGCAGACGAATCACGCCGAGAGGTTAGACCCCGGACGCGGCGGAGCCGGCCACCGAGGTGGCCGGCTCCGTTCCCCGACCGGCGTCAGCCGATGCCGGTGTCGTAGGCGTCCCGAGAGGTCACCGTGCCGTAGGGGTTGGTGACTGAGATCGACCCCTTCGGCGCCCCTGCGGGAACCGTCGTGGTGATCTTGGTCGAGCTCACCACCGTGAAGGTGGCGGCGGTCCCGTTGAACTTGACCGAGGTGGTGCCGGTGAAGTTGGTGCCCGTGAGGGTCACCGAGGTGCCGGCGCGACCCGAGGACGGCGTGAAGGACGAGATCGTCGGCGCCCCGGCGGTCGACCCGCTCGTCACCGTGAACGAGGCCGAGCTCGTGCCGGTGCCACCGGAGTTCGTCACCGAGACCTTGCCGGTGGTGGTGGCGGTCGGCACCGTTGCGGTGATCTGGGTGGCACTGACCACGGTGAACGACGTCGCCGTCTTCCCGTTGAACTTCACGGCCGTGACGCCGACGAAGTTGGTCCCGTTGATCGTGACGACGGTGCCGATCGGGCCGGACGTCGGGGTGAACGAGCTCACCGTCGGTACCGGCAACTTGACGGTGTAGCTCGAGGAGCTGGTCCCGGTGCCGCTGGCATTGGTGACCGAGATCTTCCCGGAGGTTGCGCCCACCGGCACGGTGGCCGTGACCCGGGTGTCGCTCACCACGGTGAACACCGTGGCGGCCACCCCGTTGAACGTGACTGCGGTCGTGCCGGTGAACTTCGAGCCGGTGATCGTCACCGTGCTGCCCACCACACCGGAGGTCGGACTGAACCCCGACACCGTCGGTGCCAGCGGGTTCAGGGCGACCGTGTAGCTCGGCGTCGTGGTCGTGGTGCCGCCGGGGTTGGTCACCGAGATCTTGCCGGTGGTCGCCCCGGCCGGAACGGTGGCCGTCAGTTGCGTGGCGCTCACCACGGTGAACGCTGCGGTCGCACCGTTGAACTTCACGGCCGTGGTGCCCGTCAGGTTGGAACCGTTGATGGTCACCAGCGTTCCCGCAGGTCCCGATGCCGGCGTGAACGATGCCAGGAACGGCAGCGGGATGCCGGTGGTGACCGAGTAGGAATTGGCGCTCGTACCGGTGCCGTCCGCCGTGGTGACGGCGATCTTCCCGGTGGTGGCGCCTGCGGGCACCGTCGCCACCAGCTGCGTGGCGCTGGCGACCGTGAACGAGGTGGCGGCGACACCGTTGAAGGTGACCGCGGTGGCGCCGGTGAACCCGGTACCGGTCAGCGTCACCACGGTCCCCACCGGGCCGGAGCTCGGCGTGAACGAGGAGATCACCGGGGGCACCGGCATCGTCGACAGCGGCAGGTTCCGGGCCCGGATGCCGGTCAGACGGGCGATGGCATTCGCAATCGCCGGCGCGATGGGCGGAAGGCCGGGTTCGCCGACACCGCCCAGCTTGGCCCCGCTGTCGATGATCACCGTGTTGATCGCCGGCGCCTCGCGGAGCCGGGCCATGCGGTAGGTGTCGAAGTTCCGCTTCTGCGGAGTCCCGGTCACGAAGGTCTGGCCCTGCCACATCGCGGCGGCAAGCCCTTGGTCGACGGCGCTCTCGATCTGGGCCTTCACCATGCCGGGGTTGACCGCCAGACCGCAGTCGATGACCACGGTGACGTTGTGAACCTTGAACCCGGAGGCCACCGAACCGGATACCTCGGCCACCTCACCGACGATGGTGTCACCGAAGGACATCGACATCGCCATGCCACGGGCTCGCCCGGACACCGGTGCGGTGTTCCAGTTGCTGGCCGTCACCAGCGCGTCGAGCACGGCGAGAGCCCGAAGGTGGGTCGGCGTGCCCGAGTTGAGCAACGACCGACGAAGGGCGATGGGGTCCTGGTTCGTCCCGATCGCCACCTCGTCGAGCAGCGACTCGAGGAAGAAGCAGTTCTGCGAGTTGCCCACCGACCGCCACGAGCCCAGCGGGACCTCGATGGTGTCGAGCACCCACTCCACCGTCTTGTTCGGGAAGTTGTAGAGCGCGTTCACCAGACCATCGACGGCGGAGCTGTCCACCGTGCCGGAGGTCAGGGTGCCGGTCTGGTACTTGCTCGACGGGCAGACCACGCGGGCCTTGATGGCGGTGATGGCGCCCGATCCATCCACTGCGGCGTCGATCTTGGTCAGCGACGCAGGCCGGAAGTAGTCGTGGGTGAAGTCGTCCTCACGGCTCCACACCGTCTTGATCGGCGTGCCCTTCATCGCCTTGGCGATGGTCACCGCCTGGATGATGAAGTCGACCTGCAGGCGCCGGCCGTTCCCACCACCGAGGTAGGTGGTGTTCACCTTGATCGCCGACAGAGGCAGGCCGGTCACCAAGGCGGCCGCCTCGGCGGCCGTGGTCTGTACCTGCGTCGGGGCCCAGATCTCGCAGGACGCGTCGGTGACCAGCACCGTGGCGTTCATCGGCTCCATGGTTGCGTGGGCCAGATAGGGCACCGAGTACGTGCCGCTGTAGCGCTGGTTGGCCGGTGCGGCTACCAGCGCCGCGTCGGCGTCGCCGACCTTCGGGCTGGCGGTCACGGCGGTGCCGCTCGACATGAGCCCGGCGGCCCGGGTCTTCATGAGGGCGGTGTCGAGGTTGGCGGTGTACGCCTCGTCGACCCAGGTCACGGCGATGGACCGGGCGGCCTGGATCGCCCCCCACGTCGTGGAGTTGGTGACCACGCCGACCCCGCCGATCGGCGGCAGCGTGCCGGAGACCACCGGGCGGGAGGCCGCTGGCACCGGCACCACGGCCAGCACGCCGGAAGGGGCCGCTCCGATGGTGCCGACCGTCTGGCCGACCTTGGGGGCCTGTTTCACCGACGCGTAGAGCATGCCCGGCAAACGGATGTCGATGCCGTACACCGCCGACCCGTTCACCTTCGAGGGCAGGTCGAGGCGCGGCACCGACTGGCCGATGATGCGGTACGGGGGCTGCACCCAGGCCACGTCGTTGGGGGTCATGGTCACCGCCGTGGCGGCGAGGGCTCCGTAGGTCGCCACCAGCGAGCCGTCGGAGATCCGCACGACGGTGCCGTTGACGGCCTTCAGGTCGGAGACCGGGATCGACGGGTTGAGCGAGTTGGCGGCCCAGATCAGCTTCTGGCGGGCGGTTGCGCCCACGTTGCGCAGATAGTCGTGGTAGCCGCGCACCGAGTTGCTGCCACCGGTGCTCTGCGAGGTACCGAGCGTGGTGCCGTTGGTGGGCCGGTTCAGCTGCGGGTCGTAGCCACCGAGCAGCAGCCGCACGCTCGACCAGTCGACCATCAGTTCCTCGGCGAGGATCTGGGCCAGACCGGTGCTCGCACCCTGGCCCATCTCGGCGCCCGGGTAGGTCAACGTCACCGTCTCGTCGGCGCCGATGGTGACGTAGACGCCGAGGCTGCCCCCGGCGGTCGCCACGGCTGCGGCGGCGTTGGTCCACGACAGCCCGGGCACCAGTTCCACGCCGACGACGAGGGCACCACCGGCACCCAGCATCGACTTGAGGAAGCCACGACGGCTGACGGCCTTGTTCGTCCCGGCGCTCACAGCATGCCTGCCGCACGCTTGATGCCGAGCCGCACGCGCGCATAGGTCCCACAGGCGCAGATGTTGTTGATCGCCGAGTCGATCTGGGCGTCGGTCGGCTTCGGGGTGCTCGCCAGCAACGCGGTCGCCGCCATGAGCATGCCGGACTGGCAGTAGCCGCACTGCGGCACCTGCTCGGTGATCCAGGCCTGCTGCAGCTTGTTGCTGAGATCGGCCGACAGACCCTCGATGGTGGTGACGCTCTTGCCCGCTGCAGAGGTCACGTCGTAGTCACAGGCCTTTTCGAGCTGGCCGTTGACCAGGACGCTGCACGCCCGGCACTGCTCGATGCCGCAGCCGTACTTCGTGCCGGTCAGGCCGAGCCGATCCCGCAGCATCCACAGGAGCGTCTCCGACGAATCGACAGAGACCGTTTGCTGCTGACCGTTCACCGTCAGCGAGACGTTGACGTTCGCCACGGGTCCTCCTTGTTCCTTGACGAGCACATGAACCCACGCCGGTGCTCCGACGCCGAGCATATACCTCTGGGGGTATACCGACTCGGGACAGCTCCTACCCGGAGCCATGACGACGAGGACTATGCGGCACCTCCGGCATCGGGTTCAAGGGCCGTTGTACCCGATCCGCCCGAGCACCCCGCTCCGCCGCCACGACGACCGCAACGGACACCCGGGCAAGGAACTGACCACCTCGTCAGGTTTTCGTGCCCGGGCCCGGCGGGACGCGGTAATCTGGCCGGGCGTGCAGGCGGCCGGCCGGCTCCGCACGCGTCGTCAGGGGAACGAATCGGTCGTGCTCGCCCAGAGGCACCGGGTGCGACCGATCCAACAGCCGGCACCCGCAACCGAGCGAGCCAGAGAGAGCAGAGAACCAACCATGTCGATCACCATTGACCCGGAAACCGGGCTCAAGGTCTTCAACACCCGGGCCGCCAAGGCCACGGAGACGATCCAGGGCAAGGGTTACTCGATCACCACCGACGAGGCGCTGAAGACCCTCCCGGAGCAGCCGGCCGGTGCGGTGTTCAACGCCGAGGAGCAGGCCAAGTACCGCGCCTTCAAGGAAGCCCGCCGCGGCGCGGCCGACTACATGTCGATGGAGGGCGAGTTCTCCCGCTACCTGCAGGACGTCTACTCGACCGACCCGGTCGAGCGTGAGGCCCTCACCGACGAGTGCGACATCCTCGTGGTCGGCGCCGGGTTCGCCGGTCTGCTGCTGTGGTACAAGCTGTCCCAGGCCGGTTTCAACGACGTGCGCTTCTGCGAGAAGGGCGGCGACGTCGGCGGCACCTGGTACTGGAACCGCTACCCC
>CAIXPF010000014.1 GCA_903921205.1 uncultured Acidimicrobiia bacterium
GGGGTAGCGGTTCCAGTACCAGGTGCCGCCGACGTCGCCGCCCTTCTCGCAGAAGCGCACGTCGTTGAAACCGGCCTGGGACAGCTTGTACCACAGCAGCAGACCGGCGAACCCGGCGCCGACCACGAGGATGTCGCACTCATCGGTGAGGGCCTCACGCGGTACCGGCTCGTTGGAGTGCACGTCCTGGAGGTAGCGGGAGAACTCGCCCTCCATCGACATGTAGTCGGCCGCGCCGTGGCGGGCTTCCTTGTACTCGCGGTACTTGGCCTGCTCCTCGGCGTTGAACACCGCGCCTGCAGGCTGCTCCGGCAGGGTGGTGAGCGCCTCGCCGGTGACGACGGCATAGCCGCGGCCCTGGATCTGGTCCGACGACTTGCCGGCCTTGGTGTTGAAGATCTTGAGTCCCGTCGTGGGATCGATCGTTATCGCCGACATGGCCAGCGTCCCTTCCCCCTGGTCCGGAACCGGACCTTCCCCTCGGGCCGGGACCGGACGCGTCGTATGCGAACCAGGACACGTTACCGCGGGGCCGGCGCCGGCCGCCCGAACGGGGCCCGGCCGGTACAGGGATCAGCCGGTACGGGGATCAGCCGGTACGGGGATCAGCCGGTACGGGCATCAGCCGGCCGGGCTGGTTCCGGTCCGCAGGTCCATGCCGTAGGCCCGGGTGGGCCGCAGGGTGAGGATCAGACGCCGGTCGGCCACCATGGCCGCCCGGTAGTCGTCCCAGTCGGGGTGTTCGCCGCGCAACGCTCGGTAGTACGAGACGAGGGCGTCGACGGTGGCGTCATGAGGATCGGCCGCCGGGGCCATCAGCTCGGCGTCGCCCTCGACCACGACGTAGGAGTACGAGTCCTTGGCGTAGACCAGCAGGCTGACCCGGGGGTCACGGCGCATGTTGCGGGTCTTGGCCCGGTCGTCGGTGAGCGAGATCCGCAGTGCGTCGTCCTCGCCGACGGTGTAGGTGACGATCGACTGTTGAGGCACGCCGTCGCGCTTGAGGGTGGCCAGCACCCCGTTGCGCAGGGGTCGCAGGTAGTCGATCGCGGTGCGCAGTTCCATCCCCGCACCTTCCCACACCCGACCTCCCCGGCGCGACGGCCGGTCTGCCAGGCTGTGACGATGATCGTCCACCTCGTCGACGGCACCTACGAGCTGTTCCGCCATTTCTACGCCGTGCCGGAGCGCGCCCCCGGGGGACCGCGTCCGGCGCTGGAGCCGGGTGGGGTGGCCGGGCCGACCGGGCCGACCGGTGGGGGCGGGCCCGCCGACATCGGGGCTGCCCGTGGGGTGGTGGACAACATGGTCCGGTTGCTCGAGGGCGGGGCCACCCACGTCGGGGTGGCCACCGACCAGGTGATCGAGTCCTTCCGCAACGACCTGTGGGCCGGGTACAAGACCGGTGCCGGGATCGATCCGGTGCTCTTCGCCCAGTTCGGCGTGCTCGAGGACGCCCTCGCCGCGTTCGGATTCACGGTGTGGGCGATGGTCGAGTTCGAGGCCGACGACGCGCTCGCCGCAGCGGCGGCGGTGGCCGAGCACGACGAGCGGGTCGCCCAGGCGCAGATCCTCACCCCGGACAAGGACCTCGCCCAGTGCGTGCGCAGCAACCGCGTGGTTCAGGTCGACCGGCGCAAGTCGCTCGTCGTCGACGACGCCGGGGTGGTGGCCCGCTACGGCGTGCCGCCGGCGTCCATCCCCGACTACCTCGCCCTCGTCGGTGACAGCGCAGACGGGTTTCCCGGCCTCGCCGGCTTCGGGGCCAAGTCGGCGGCGGCGGTCCTGGCGCGCTACGGCCACCTCGAGCACATTCCCGCCGCCCCCGGCCAGTGGGACGTCCCGGGTCTGCGCGGGGCCGCCAGGCTCGCCGCCACGCTGCAGGCCGGCATGGCCGACGCACTGTTGTTCCGCACCCTGGCCACGCTCGACACCACGGGACCGGCGGTGGGCGCGGTGGACGACTGGTGCTGGCGCGGCCCGACCGCGGCGGCCGAGGCGTGGGCGACCTACCTCGACCTGCCGAACCTCGCGGTACGGACCCGTCGGCTCGCGTCGGCCCGGGCCGGGCACTGAGGGCCCGGTGCGGGCGAATCGGGGTATCGACCTGGCCGGGGCGACGGTGCTGGTGACCGGGGCATCGACCGGGATCGGCGAGGCGGTGGCCCGTCACGCCGCCCGGGCCGGCGCGAAGGTGGCGCTCGCCGCACGCCGGGCCGACCGGCTCGAGGCCCTCGCCGGCGAGCTCGGTGGCAGCGCCCATCCCGTGGATCTGGCCGACCCGGCGCAGCTCGACGGGTTCGTCGCCCGGGTCGAGGCCGTGGCCGGGCCGATCGACGTGCTGGTGAACAACGCCGGGCTGGAGACGTCGGGCCTGATCGAGCAGGCCGACGAGGCGCGCATCGCCGAGCTGGTGGCGGTCAACCTGGTGGCGCCGCAACGGCTGGTACGCCAGGTACTGCCCGGTATGTTGGCCCGGCGGCGCGGGCACCTGGTGGCGATGTCGTCGCTGGCCGGCGTGGCGGCGGTCCCCGGTGCGTCGGTGTACTCGTCCACCAAGGCCGGCCTGTCACACTTCATGGCCTGCGTGACGCGTGACCTGGTGGGCACCCCGGTCGGCACCACCCTGGTGGAACCGGGCCCGGTGGTGTCGGAGATGTGGGAGCGGTTCAGCGCCGACCCGTCGTTGGCCGCGGCGCTCGGTCGTGCGGCGAAACTGCAGCTGCTGCGGCCCACCACGATCGACATCGTGGCGGCGGCGACGGTGCGGGCGGTGGCCGACGGTCGCCGGCATGTGCGCCTGCCACGCCGGCTGACCGCCCAGTACGCGCTCGAGAACGCCCCACGACGGCTGACCGACCTGACGATGGTGGGCTTGCGGCCCCGACGCTGAGCCGGCCGGGGCCAGCCGTCGGCCGGGTGGGTCGGCGGGGACGGGTGCTCGGCCGGCGCCGCGCTGGTCGGGCGGACGGCGTGGACGTGGCGCGGTAGCGTCCGGCCATGGCTGAAACCATGCGGGCCGGGCGGTTGGTCGAGATCGGTCGGGTCGAGTTCGAGGAAGCGCCGATCGACCCGCCGCAGCCGGGCGAGTTGCTGGTGCAGAGCGAGTTCGCCTCGATCTGCGGCAGCGACCTGCACGGGGTGCAGTTCGGCGTCGAGCTCCCCCCGCCACCGTGGCCGCCGGGCTATCCCGGCCACGAAGGGGTCGGCATCGTGGTGCAGTCCCGGGCAGACGGCTTCTCCGAGGGCGACCGGGTGCTGTGCGTGCCCAGCGCGTTGATCGGGCGTTGCATGGCCGAGTATCAGCGGCTGGTGGCCACCACCGCCATCACCATCGACCCGGCGCTCGAGCTGCCGAGCGAGCAGATCCTCATGGCCCAGCAGCTCGGCACGGTGATCTTCGCCCTGCGTCGCTACCCGACCGACGTGGCGGGCAAGACCGTGGTCGTGCTCGGCCAGGGGTCCGCCGGGCTGTTCTTCACCCACCTGCTCAAGCGGGCCGGTGCGGCCCGGGTGATCGTGGCCGATCTGTCCGAGGCCCGGCGCGCCCTGTCGCCCGCCTTCGGGGCCGATGTCGTGCTCGACCCGGCCACCGACGACCTGCGGGCCGCGGTGCGCGACCTCACCCGCGGTCAGGGATCGGACTACCTCGTCGAGGCGGTGGGCAAGAAGGAGACCCTGGCCCAGAGCATCGAGCTGGCCGCGCCCGACTCGAAGCTGCTGTGGTTCGGGCTGCCCGACACCAGTGGGCCGGTGCCGATCTCGTTCCAGAAGTTCTTCCGTAAGCGCCTCACCGCGCAGACGGTCTACGGCGCCCAGTTCGAGCCCGGCCTGGTGTCGTTCCGGATGGCGCTCGACATGATCGCCCGCGGGGACATCGACGTCCGGCCGCTGCTGTCGCACATCCTGCCCATCGAGGAGGTGGGCCGGGCCTTCGAGCTGGCCCACACCCGCGAGGAGGGCGCCATCAAGGTGTCGGTCTCGTTCTGACGTGATCGTCGTCGGTGGTGAGGCGCTGATCGACCTGACCGAGGTCGAGCTCGGCGGCGAGCAGCTGTGGCGGGCCCATCCCGGGGGCGGGCCCCATAACGCCGCCGTGGCGCTCGCCCGGCTCGGGGTGCCGGTGGCGTTCCTCGGCCGGCTGTCGAGCGACGAGTTCGGTCGGCGGCTCCGCGAGGGCCTGCGCGCCGACGGGGTCGACCTGCGCTTCGTGGTCACCGGGGACGAACCCACCACCGTGGCGCTGGTGAGCACCGACGAGGACGGCTCGCCCCGCTTCGCCTTCCACGGTGAGGGCACCGCCGACACCCTGCTCGGTCCCGCCGATCTGCCGGCGACGCTCGACGGCATCGAGGCGTTGCACCTCGGAACCCTGGGCCTGGTCCGCGAGCCGCAGGCATCGACCCTCGTCGGCCTGATGCGACGCCAGTCGGGCCGCATCGCCCAGTTCTGCGACCCCAACATCCGCCCGGCCCTCGTGGGCGATCGGTCGGGCTACCTCCGACGGGTCCGGCAGTGGGCGGACCTGGTCGACATCGTGAAGTTCAGCGACGACGACCTGGCCTGGCTGCGGCCGGACACCGACCCGCTCGAGGAAGCGGCGCGGTGGGCCGAGGACCACCAGGCGCTGGTGATCCTCACCCGTGGGGTGGCCGGGGCCGAGGCCTTCTGGGCAGGCGATCATGCCCACGTCGATGCCGTCGCGATCGACGTCGTGGACACCGTCGGTGCCGGCGACAGCTTCGGTGCGGGGTTCCTGGCGGAACTGCGCAGCCGCGTCCCGTTGCGTCCGGGCCTGGCGACGCAGGTGTCCCATGAGGCGGTCGAGGCGTCGCTGGCCTTCGCCGCACGGGTCGCCGCGCGCACCTGCGCCCGTGCCGGCGCCGATCCGCCCCGGGCCGATGAGCTCTGAACAGGTCGTCCCGCTGCGCCTGGCGTTGCAACCCCCGTTCGATGCTGCGGCGGTGTTCGGCTTCCTCGGTCTGCGGGCGGTGCCCGGCGTCGAGTCGTGGGACGGTCACGCCTACCGACGTGCCTTGCGCCTGCCGCACGGTGACGCCGTGCTCAGCGTGCACGCCCCGGACGACCACGCTGGCCACGGTCCGGTCGGTGGGGTTGGGCCGGTCGGTGGGGTTGGGCCGGTCGGTGGGGTTGGGCCGGTCGGTGGGGTTGGGCCGGTCGGTGGGGTTGGGCCGGTCGGGTCGGGTGGTCCGGCGCGGGCGTGGTTGTCGGCCGAGGTCGTCCTCGCCGACCCGCGGGACCGTGAGGCGGCTCGGCGGGTGGCGCGGCGGCTGTTCGACCTCGGTGCCGACCCCGGCCGGATCGACGCCGTGCTGGGAGCCGACCCGCTGCTCGCGCCGCTGGTCCGCCGCCGGCCCGGGGTCCGGGTGCCCGGCGCGGTGGAGGGCAGCGAGCTGCTGGTACGGGCCGTGCTGGGCCAACAGATCTCGGTGGTCGGGGCACGGACCCTGGCCGGCCGGCTCGTCGAGCGCTACGGCGAGCCATTACGGGGGGTGGCCGCGACGGCGTCGCCGGGGATCACCCATCGGTTCCCCACGGCGGCGGCGCTCGCCGGGGCCGATCCGGCCGACCTGCCCCTGCCCGGGGCCCGGGCTCGCAGCCTGGTGGGGGCCTGCGCCGCGATCGCCGACGGGCGCATCGACCTCGACCTCGACCGGGTCGACCTCGACCTCGACCCGGTCGACCGCCCCGCTTCCGGCCGCCCTGCTTCCGGCCACCCTGGCGCCGGGCGTGCGGCCACGATCCGCGAACAGCTGCTCAGCCTGCCCGGGATCGGCCCGTGGACCGCCGACTACGTGCTGCTGCGTGGCCCCGGTCGCCGGGACCGGTTCCTGGCCGGCGATCTCGTCATCCGCCGGAGCCTCGAACGGCTCGGGGTCGGCCCGGCCGAGCTGGCCGCCACGGTCGCACGGTGGGCGCCGTGGCAGGCGTATGCGGTGCTGCACCTCTGGCTCGCCTCGGCGGACGAGCCCGCGCCGGTCGCCCGTTCCCGTGGCGCCCGTCGGCCAGACTCGGGGCGATGACCGCTGATCGCACGCCCGAACTGGTCGCCACCGACATCGACGCCCTGGTCTTCGACATCGGTGGGGTGTTCCTCGTCCCCCATCACGAGGTGGTGGGGGAGCACCTGCGCAGCGCCGGGCTGGCCGCACCGTCGGGCCCGCAGCACTACCTGCGGGCCCACCACCGCGGCGTCGCGGCGCTGAGCGCCGGCAGCGAGCACGACGAGTCCGACCCTGCCTTCTGGCGGGCGTACCACCGTGCCTACGTGACGTCGTTGGGCGTCGAGCAAGCCCGGGTCGAGGACGCCCGTCGAGCGCTCGGCCGTCTGTTCGCCTCGGGCATGCGGATCTGGCACCAGCGCATCGAGGTCAACGTCGACGCCCTGGCCCGGCTGAGCCGCTCCGGCCGGCCGATGGCCATCGTGTCCAACAACGACGGCACCGCCGAGGCCCAGATGCGCGACCTGGGGGTGTGCCAGGTCGGTGTGGGGTCCGTTGCCCTCGGTGCGCATCGTCGTCGACTCCGGAGCGGTCGGGGTCGCCAAGCCGAACCCGGCCATCTTCACGCCGGCCCTCGAGGCGCTCGGCACCGACCCCGCCCGCACGCTGTACGTGGGTGACACCGTCCATGCCGACGTGCGCGGCGCCCGGGCCGCTGGGCTGGCGGTGGTGCAGCTCGACCCCTACGACGACCATGCCGGCTTCGATCACCACCGGGTGGCCGACCTCGGGGTCCTCGCCGACCTGCTCGGGGCCTGATCGCGCTACCCGACGCTGGAGAGCACCCGGGACACGCCCATCGGGTCGGCCTCGACGAGCTGGTCGAAGCGGCAGCCGGCGGGGTCGCGGTCGTCGCGCCAGCGGCCGAAGGAGGTGACCCCGCGGAAGCGGCCGTTGGTGACCGTCATGTAGGTGACCTCGACCACCCGCTCCAGCCGGACCGGCACCCACGACAGGTCCTTGGTGGCGTTCCAGCGGCTCACGGCGCCGGGCAGGCGCGCACCCTCGTGGGCCTCGGCCCGGGCCCAGTCGGCCCACGGGTGCTGCTCGAGCGCACCCGCGGTCAACGGCTCGAGCTGGTCGTGCAGCTCCGCCCGGCGGGCGGCCGAGAACCCGGCGGCCACCCCGAGGTGGTGCAGGGTGCCGGCCTCGTCGTAGAGGCCGAGCAGCAGCGAGCCCACCCCGTCGCCGGCCTTGTAGGGACGGAACCCCGCCACCACGCAGTCGACGGTGCGGCGGTGCTTGATCTTGAACTGGGCCCGCTTGTCCTCCTCGTAGCGGCCCTCGAGCGGCTTGGCGATGAGGCCGTCGAGGCCGGCACCCTCGAACTGCTCGAACCACGCCCGGGCCCGCTGCACGTCGAGGGTGGCCGGGCAGCAGTGCACGCCGTCGCCGTCGGGGTCGAGCAGCTCGGTGAGGGCCCGGCGACGTACCCGGAACGGCTCGTCGCGCAGGTCGAGGCGGTCCACCGCCAGCAGGTCGAAACCGACGAAGTCCGCCGGGGTGCGCTCGGCGAGCAGCTTGATGCGGCTGTCGGCGGGGTGGATGCGTTGCTGCAGCGCGTCGAAGTCGAGCCGGTCATCGCCGACGACGATGATCTCGCCATCCACCACGATGCGCGGCGGCAGCCAGGCCCGGAGGCGCTCGACCAGCTCGGGGAAGTACCGGGTCAGAGGCTGGGCCTTGAGCGGGTTGCGTGATCCGAGCAGCACCTCGTCGCCGTCGCGGAACACGATGCAGCGGAAGCCGTCCCACTTCGGCTCGTAGGAGAGCTCGCCGAGCGGAAAGGTCTCCACCGCCTTGGCCAGCATCGGTTTCACCGGTGGCATGACGGGCAGGTCCATGCCGGGAACGCTACCGACCACGCCCGCAGCACCGAGCGCAGGCAGGCCCGCCCGGTCCCACGCACGCCGAGGGCCGGGGTGGGAGGCCCTTGCCCCTCCCACCCCGGCCCACGGCGTGGCCTGTCCGGGTCGTTGACCGTCGCCGGCAGGATCAGGGCCGCGAACGGGTCCGGCGCAGCTTCGCCGCCTCCATCACCGCCAGCAGCGCAACGCCCGCCCCGACACACACCGCGAGGTCGGTCGCGCCCAGCGGCTCGAGCGACAGGGCACCGCGCAGGGGGCTGTAGAGGGCCAGCACCTGCAGGCCCACCACCACGGCCACGGAGGCCGCGACCAGGGGGTTGGAGCGCCATCCCAGACGCCACAGCGGCTCGGTGTCCGAGCGGGAGCCGAGGGCCTGGAACACCTGCATCGCGGTGAGGGTCATCACCATCATCGTCTGCCACTGCCCGAGGCCGGCCCGCTCGTAGGCGAAGCCGACCCCGAGGGACACCGCGCCGATCAACGCGCCGACCCAGGCGGCCTGCACCCCCAGGCCACCGGACCAGATGCCGGCGTCGGGGGAGTGCGGGGCACGGCTCATGACCCCCTTCTCGGCCGGTTCGAGGCCCATGGACAGACCGAGGACGCCGTCGGTCATCAGGTTCAGCCACAGCAACTGCAACGGGACGAGCGCAGCTGCGGTGCCGAGGTCGCCGGTGGTCGCCAGGAAAAGCACCGGCCAGCCCACCATGACCGCCATCTTGCCGATGTTGCCGGCCACGGCGAAGCGGACGAACCGCCGCAGGTTGTCGTAGATCACCCGGCCTTCCTCGACCGAGGCGACGATGGTGGCGAAGTTGTCGTCGCGCAGCACCATGTCCGACGCCTCCTTGGACACGTCGGTGCCGGTGATGCCCATGGCCACACCGATGTCGGCCTGCTTGAGGGCCGGGGCGTCGTTGACGCCGTCGCCGGTCATCGCCACCACCTCGCCGCGACGGCGCAAGGCGCTCACGATGCGCAGCTTGTGCTCGGGCGACACCCGGGCGTACACGGACACGCCGGCGACACGGTTGTCGAGATCGTCGTCACTCAGGTGATCGAGGTCGTCGCCGGTGAGCACCACCTCGGGGCGATCGGCGTCGAGGATGCCCAGTTCGGCGGCGATGGCCTCGGCGGTACGGGGATGGTCACCGGTGATCATCACCGTGCGGATGCCTGCGGCGGAGCAGGTGCCCACCGCGTCGCGGACCTCCTGGCGCGGCGGGTCGATGATGCCCAGCAGGCCCAGCAGCACCAGGTCGCGCTCGGCGCCGGCCAACTCGTCGGTCGTGCGAAGCCGGCCGTGCTCGCCGGGCCGGTCGGTGTCGTCGAGCTCGCGGAAGGCCACGGCCAGCACCCGCATCCCCCGTCCGGCCAGTTCGTCGTTGGCGGCGCGCAACCGCTCGGCCCGTTCGCCGTCGAGCGGTACGACCCGGCCGTCCTCCACGACGGCGACGGCGAGGGCCAGCAGCCGGTCCGGCGCACCCTTCACCACGGCGATCGGCCCGCCGTGATGACCGGCCAGCGCTGCCAGGGCCGACCCCGGTGCCGGGGACGGGTGCACGGTGGTCATCCGCTTGCGGTCGGCGTCGAAGGGCAGCTCGCCGATGCGGGGATGGTCGCGGCGCAGGCCGTCGATGTCGAGACCGACCCGCCGGGCCGCCACCAGCAGGGCCGTCTCGGTCGGGTCGCCGATGGCCAGCGGTTCGTCGGGCTCGCCGGGTTCGGTCGTCGCCGGGTCGCCGACGGCGAGCAGCTCGCCGTCGTTGCACAGCGCCGCCGCCCCGAGCAACAGCAACGTGGCCGTCTCGGGGCCGCTGTCGGGGGTGGCTGTGCTGCCCGCGGCGTGGCCTGCTACGGGCAGCTCGTGACGGCCGGCCATGGTCTCCACGACGGTGACGGTCATGCGGTTCTGGGTGAGGGTGCCGGTCTTGTCCGAGCAGATCACCGTGACCGAGCCGAGGGTCTCCACCGCGGGCAGACGCCGGATGAGCGCGTTCCGCCGCACCATGCGCTGGGCGCCGACCGCCAGGGTGAAGGTGACCACGGCCGGCAGGCCCTCGGGGATGACGGCGACGGCCACGCTGATCGCGGTGAGCACCAGATCGCCGATGGGCTCGCCGCCGGCGAGGCCGATCAGCACCACCAGAGCGGCCACGGCGACACCGGCGAGGGCGAGCTGCTTGCCCACCCGGTCCAGCCGTCGCTGCAACGGGGTCTCGTGATTGCCGACGGACTGCAGCAGGTCGGCGATGTGGCCCAGCTCGGTGGCCATGCCGGTGTGCACCACCACGCCCGAGCCCCGGCCGGTGGCCACCGACGTCCCGGCGAAGGCCAGGTTGCGGCGGTCGCCGAGGGGGACGTCCGCCCGGTCGAGGGCGTCGACCTGTTTGGCGATCGGCTCCGACTCGCCGGTCAGCGCGGCCTCACCGATGCTCAGCGAGGCCGCTTCGAGCAGGCGCAGGTCGGCGGGGATCACGTTGCCCGCCTCGATCAGCACCACGTCGCCGGGGACGAGGTCGACCGCGGCGAGCTCGGTCGTGCGACCGTCGCGGACCACGCGCACAGTGGGCACGGCGAGCTTGCGCAGGGCGGCGATGGCCTTCTCGGCCCGATATTCCTGGAGGAAGCCGAGACCGGCGAACAGCCCGACGATGACCGCGATGGCGCCGGCCTCGAGCAGCTTGCCCAACGCCAGGGACAGCCCGGCGGCAGCGAGCAGGATCAGCACCATCACCGCGGTGACCTGCTCCCAGACGATCCGCCAGGGCGATCGGCCGCCGCGTTCGGTCAGCTCGTTCGGACCGTGCTCGGCCAGGCGCCGGTGGGCTTCGGCGTCGGTGAGGCCGGCACGCCCGGTGCCGAGCCGGACGAGGGTCTCCTCGATGCCGAGGGTGTGCCAGGGGGGCCGTTCGGGCGTCGGCGGCAGGCCCTCGGGGCTTGCCGGGGAGGGGTGGTGCAGGGCAGGAGCGGCCATGAAAACCTCGGGATCGACCTTCGACGTGGGGTGAACGTCGAAGGTCTCTCCCACCACGTCAGGGGACGCGGCGGCCGGCACCGGACCGGGAGACCCGATCGTGATGACGATGACGGCGCTTGTGGGGTACTCCCCTTCGCTCGTCGTTCCGGTGGGGGACACCCGAACGACGGGCGTATTATTACTGAATCAGAATTCAGGAGTCAAGGGGGAGGCGTTCGTTGATGCTGAGGGCCCGGAGCAGTTCCCCGACGGTGTGGGGCGCTTCGAGCGGATGGCGGAGATGACCCTCGAGGTGCAGCTCGTAGCGGTTGCGCCGCCCCTCCCGGACGCGGGTGAGGTACCCGGCCTCCTCGAGGTCGCCGACGATGGCGAACACCGCCCGTTCGGTGATGCCGACGCGGTCGGCGATGTCACGCAGCCGGAGGTCGGGCTCGGCGGACAAGCAGACGAGCACATGGGCGTGGTTGGACAGGAACGTCCACTTCGGCAGCTTCGCGGCCACAGCTCGCTCCTTCCGGGGTGTGCGACAGGCCCGATGTCGCACCCGAGTATCGCGCCGGCGCCGATCTCGGGACGATCTCTGGTCGTCCGGGCACGGGTGGCCGATCGGCTCTGCCGGGGACCCGGCGCAGCATGGGAGACTCCGACCATGGCACTTCCCCGTGAACTCGCGCTCACCTACTCGCAGCTCGACGAGCTGATGACCTCGGCCTGGAACATGCGGATCGCCACGATCGGCCCCGGCATGCGGGTGAACCTGACCCCGATGTGGTTCGGGTGGGCCGGGGGTCGCATCTACACCTATGGCCGCGGTCAGAAGGTGGTGAACATCCGCCGCCAGCCCGAGGTGACGGTGCTCGTCGATCGCAACGAGCACTTCTTCGAGCTCCAGGGGGCGATGTTCCAAGGACACGCCACGATCCTCGAGGATGCCGCCGCCGAAGCGGCCGACCCCTTCCTCGAACAGGCTCGGCGGCAGATGGCTCTCAAGTACCACGGTGGCCATACCGCCCCTGATGTCGACCCGGGGCCGGTGGCCGAACGCAATACCGCAACGGCAGCGGGCCGTAGTCGGCGCTGGATGGTCATCGAGCCGGACCGCACGGTCACCTGGGACAACTTCAAGCTGCCACGCTGATCCGCTGCCGGTACCGACCGGTACCGACCGATACCGGCCGGTATCCTCGGCCGGCGCTCCGAACCGTGCCGTATGTCACAGGCTGTTCCCTGTGCCATACCCGTTGGTTCCATACGCAGCGGTACGGTAAGCTGGAACCATACCGACGAGCACGATGCCGACGAGCATGGGAGTGGGACGCTGAACCGCAACGATTACTTCGACGCAGGCCTTGATCTGTTGGCCGAGGGCGGCATCCCCGCTCAGACGATCGCGCACCTCTGCGAGCGGCTGTCGATCACCAAGGGGTCCTTCTACCATCACTTCACCAGCCTGGCGGATTTCCGTCAGCAACTGCTGGCCTACTGGGAAGCAGGCCAGGAGGCGGCGCTGGAGGCCACCTCGGGCGATGCCGCCGAGTGGGTGGCCCCGGCCACCAGCCCCATTGACGCCGCGGTGCGGGCCTGGGGTCAGAGCGACGAGACCGCCGCTGCGGCTCAGGGCCGGGTGGACGCGCTCCGCCTGAAGGTGGCATCCAAGGAATTGCGGGCCGCCGGGGTCGCAGCGGACCGGGCCCGGTCGTTGGCCAACCTCGGCCTGGCCATCCTCATCGGGGCCCAGACCGCCGGCGCCGGGTGGGATCGCAAGACCCGGCGTGGTCTCGTCGAGGAGTACCAGCGCGCCGTCGCGACCGCAGTGGCCGAGGCCGGTCCGGCCAAGCCGGCAGCCCGTCGCAAGGCCTGAACGGGCGCAGTGCACGGCGGGTCACCGGCCCGCCACCGACCGGTCCGCAGGTTGACGTCGGCGGGTTGACGTCGGCAGGTTGACCTGACGGTGATGGGGACCGGGTTCGGTCCCCATCACCGCGTCCGGACGGGCTCAGCGACCCCGGTACTGCGGGGCGCGCTTGGCGAGGAAGGCGGCGATGCCCTCATGGGCGTCGTCGGTGCGGGCCGCAGCAGCGATCGAGGCCGACTCGCGCTCCATCGCTTCCTCCAACGGGCTGCTGGCACCGGCATAGAGCACCCGCTTGGCCAGACCGAACGCCTTGGTGGGTCCCTGGGCCAACTGCTGGGCCAGGGCGGTGGCCTCGGCGATCACGGCGTCGTCGTCGACGACCCGGCTGACCAGACCCCAGTCCTCGGCCTCGGTGGCGGTGAGCACCCGGTTGGTGAGCACCAGATCCATGGCCCGGCGCAGCCCCACCACCCGCGACAGGTAGAACGACGAGGTGCCGTCGGGCACCAGGCCGGCCTTGGTGTAGCCCATGGTGAACTTGGCCGAACGCCCGGCGACGACGAGGTCGCAGGCCGCCACGAGGGACATTCCCGCCCCGCCGGCGGAACCGGTGACGGCAGCCACCAGCGGGGCGTCCATCTTGGCCAGGCGGGCCACCGCGGCGTGCAGGTCGATGGTCATCCCGTCCACCAGGCGGGGCAGCGCCTCGGGCCCTGCCGCAGCGAACCCGGCGAGATCGCCGCCGCCGCTGAACAGCTTGCCGTTGGCCTTCAGCAGCACGGCGCGCACCGACGGGTCGTAGGACAGCTGCAGGGCCGCCTCCCGCAGTTCGGCGGCGGCGGCGGCGTCGATGGCGTTGCCCCGGTCCGGACGGTTCAGGGTGAGGGTGGCCAACCCGGCGTCGATGTCGAGGATGATGGTTTCGAAGCTCACGCCGGGCATGTTAGGGCAGCGTGGTCGGGCCACCCCGCGGTGCAGTGGGCGTCGTCCCCGGTGCGTCGGGACCGTGCGGGGGCTACGTTGCGCACCCATGGTCACCACTCGTAGCGAAACCATCACCGCCGACGACGGAGCGTCCTTCGAGGGCTTCGTCGCGGTTCCCGATTCGGGCAGCGGGCCCGGCGTGCTCGTGATCCAGGAGATCTTCGGGGTCAACCTGTACATCCAGCAGGTCTGCAAGCGACTGGCCGCTCTCGGTTACGTGGCGATGGCGCCGGACTGCTTCCACCGCCAGGGTGCCGGCTTCGCGGTGGACCGCACCGGGCCCGAGGCCATCGGTGAGGGCGTGGGCAAGGCCTCCAAGCACGACGGTGCCCGGGGCGTGGCCGATCTCGGCGCAGCGCTGGCCCACCTGCGCGGCCTCGGCGAGGTCGGCGGCCGCAAGGTCGGCGTGATGGGCTTCTGCTTCGGCGGCCTCATGACCTACCTGGTGGCCAAGAACTTCGATCCCGACGCTGCGGTGTCGTACTACGGCTCGAGCATCGCCAACATGCTCGACGGGGTCACCGAGCAGCTGACCTGCCCGATCCTGTTCCATTTCGGCGACAACGACCCGTTCCTGCCCAACAGCGACGTCGACAAGATCCGCGAGGCCACCGCAGCGATGCCGAACGTGACCGTCAACCAGTACTGGATGGGCGGTCACGCGTTCGACAACACCTTCTCGCCGTTCTACCAGCCCTACCAGGCCATCGAGGCCTGGGGTCACACCACCGCCTTCTTCGCCCGGAACCTGGGCTGAAAGGGAGTTCCCACCGTGCATTTCGCCGTTGCCGACCATCCGGGCCTCAAGCCGCCCGGCTTCACGCACTCCCTCTACGCCGCGCTGGTGACCCCGCGGCCGATCGGCTGGATCTCCACCGTGTCCGCCGCCGGGGTCATCAACCTGGCGCCCTACAGCTTCTTCAACCTCATCTCGAACGACCCACTGGCGTGCATGTACTGCGCCAACGGGTCCCATGCGGCCGGCGGTCCCAAGGACTCGCTGGCCAACGTGCGCGAGGTCGGCGAGTTCGTGTTCAACCTGTGCACCTACGAGCTGCGCGAGCCGATGAACCTCACCGCGGCGAACTCGCCGCGTGATGTCGACGAGATGGCGGCTGCGGGCCTGGCGGCGGGGCCGTCGGTCGCGGTGCGGCCGCCCCGGGTGGCTGCCTCGCCGATCGCGCTCGAGTGCACGGTGTTCGACATCGTCGAGCTGCCGTCGTCCTCGCGCACCGTCAACACGATGGTCATGGGCCGGGTCGAGGTGATCCACATCGCCGACGAGGTGGTGGTCGACGGGATGGTCGATTTCACCAAGGTCCGTCCGCTCGGTCGTCTCGGCTACAACGACTACAGCGTCGTGGAGAACATCTTCACCATGACCCGCCCGGACTGAGCGACCGTGCTGCCCCTCGACGACATCCGGGTGCTCGACCTCACGGTGGCCCGGGCCGGGCCCACTGCGGTCCGGCAGCTCGCCGACTGGGGGGCCGAGGTCATCCGCGTCGAGCCGCCGGCCGCACACGACGAGCTGGCCGGTGCTCGGCACGGGTCGGACTTCCAGAACCTGCACCGCAACAAGCGCAGCCTGTCGCTCGATCTCAAGGCGCCGGCGGCGCGTGAGGTGTTCGACGCGCTGGTCCGGCGGGCCGACGTGGTGGTCGAGAACTGGCGGCCACCGGTGAAGCAACGGCTCGGTGTCGACTACGAACGGCTGCGGGCCATCAACCCGCGCCTGGTGTACGGCAGCATCTCCGGCTTCGGCCAGGACGGCCCCTACGCCGAACGCGGTGGCGTCGACCAGATCGCCCAGGGCCTCGGCGGCCTGATGAGCATCACCGGGCTCGAGGGGCAGGGCCCGGTACGGGTCGGGGTGCCCATCGCCGACCTGTCGGCCGGGCTGTACCTGGCCATCGGCGTGCTGGTGGCGCTGCACGAACGGGAACGCACCGGGGAGGGCCGCTGGGTGCGGACCTCGCTGCTGGAGTCGATGGTGGCCATGCTGGACTTCCAGGCCGCCCGTTGGACGATCGACGGCGAGGTGCCGCCGCAGGCCGGCAACCACCATCCGACCGGCATCCCCATGGGGTGTTTCCCCACACGCGACGGCCATGTCAACATCGCCGGGTCCAACGGCCGGCTGTGGCGGGGGTTCTGCCGGGCCATCGGCGCACCGGAATGGGTCGATGACGAACGCTTCGTCACGCCGGGCCTGCGCTCACGCAACCGGGCGGTGCTCAACGATGCCATCGCCGAGCGGCTCGCGGCCCGCACCACGGCCGAATGGGTGGCGATCATGACCGAGCACGGCGTGCCGGTGGGCCCGGTGAACACCATCGAGGAGACCTTCGCCGATCCGCAGGTGCAGCACCTCGGCCTGGTGCAGCCGGTCGAACACGACGCACTGGGGCAGCTGGGCCTGATCCGCAATGCGGTGACGATGCAGCGCCGTGCGGCGGGCGGCGATCGCGACGTACTTGACGGTACGGCGACGGTGCGTGAGGCGAGCCCGGAACAGGGCGAGCACACCGACGCCATCCTGACCGAGGCCGGTTTCGGGCCCGAGCGGATCGCCGAGCTGCGCGCCGCCGGCGTGGTCTGACCGGTCGGCACGGGCCCGGTCGGTACGGGCCCGGCACCGGTCCAGGCGCGGCCGGCGGGTCGTGGCGGTGAGGGTCGCGGCTAGGTTGAGCAACGTGGTGCGCAGCACCACCCCAACGTGACGAACGGTGCGTAGCACCGCCCCGGACGTGACGAACGGGACGAACGCCGCTGCCGCGACGGCGGGGGCAGGACACGACGAGGTACCGCGATGGCCGTGCTGGTGACAGGAGGGGCCGGGTTCATCGGCGCCGAGGTCGTTCGGGAACTGGTGGCCCGGGGCGAGGAGCCGGTGCACGTCACCTCACACAGCGGAGCGGTGCACCGCCTCGCCGACGTCGCCGACCAGATCGAGCTGCACGCCCTCGATCTCGCCGACGGCGCCCAGATCACCGCCCTGATCGAACAGGTCCGGCCGCGGGCGATCTACCACTTCGGGGCCATCCTGTCCGCGCCGGGTGAGGCCGACCACCAGGCCTGTATCCAGACCAACGCCTACGGCACCCACACCCTGCTCGAGGTGTCCCGGCTCAACGGCGTGCAGCAGGTGATCTTCGCCTCCAGCCTCGGGACCTTCGCCGGTACCGACATGCCCCGTGACGTCATCACCGACCAGACCGCCCAGCACCCCGACATCGTCTACGGGGCCACCAAGGTGTTCGGCGAGCTGCTCGGCCGGTACTACCGGCGGGCCCACGGGCTGGACTTCCGGGGCATCCGCTACCCGGCCATCGTCGGGCCCGGCATCACCACCTGGAGCACCGCCCAGTACACCAGCTGGGCCATCGAGAAGAGCGCCCAGGGCGAGCCGTTCACCATCTGGGCGCCCGAGGACTACGCCATCACGTTGCTGTACTACAAGGAGGCCGGGCGGGCCGCGGTGGAGCTTGCCGCCGCGCCGGCCGAGGCCATCAAGACGGTCAACTACGTCATCGGCGGGGTGGCCCCGACGCCCAACGCCGGGCAGATCGCCGAGCTGGTGCGGGCCAAGGTGCCCGGCGCGCAGATCGACTTCGTGCCCCACCCGACCCTGGGCCACCTGTTCTCGAACGGGTCACCCCGCGTCGAGGACTCCTGTGCCCGGGCCGAATGGGGCTGGTCGCCGCAGTTCGACTACCCGGCGATGATCGACGACATGCTCGTCGAGTTGGGTGCCGGGCAGTGACGGACCACCTGCGATGACCGTGCTCGCCGATCCGTCGACCGCCGTCGGCCGTGAGGACGCCGTCGCAGCAGCGCTGCGGCTGGCCCCGCTGGCGGCGGCGTCTGCCGACGCGATCGAACGATCCGGGCGGCTTCCCGCCGAGCTGGTCGAGGCGCTGAGCACGGCCCGGCTCTACGACCTGTACCTGCCGGCGTCGGTCGGTGGCCCCGAGGCCGACCCGCTCACCGCGCTGCTGGCGGTGGAGGCACTGGCCCGGGCCGATGCGTCGGTGGGCTGGTGTGTGCAGGTCTCGGTGGCCAACTCGTGGCAACTCGCTGCGATCGACCCCGAAGCGGTGGCGGTCATGGTCGCAGCCGCCGGCGGTGCGTTGCGGGTGGCCGGATCGGCGAGGCCCCTGGGGCGTGCCGAGCGCGTCGATGGCGGCTACCGGGTGTCGGGCCGGTGGGATTTCGCCAGCAACGTCCTACATGCCGATTGGTATGTCGGGACCTGCATCGCCGAGGAGGACGGCCGGCGCCGGACCCGGGTGGTGTGCGTTCCCGTGGCGTCCGGCCAGATCATCGAGACCTGGGACGTGGCCGGCCTGCGCGGCTCGGGCAGCCACGACTTCGCCGTCGCCGACCTGTTCGTGCCCGACACCCACGTGGCGGCCGGCCGCCATGTGGCGGCGCAGGCGGGGTTGCTGTACCGGCCGCGCCTGACCATGGTGGCGAACTGGGCCCCGACCGCAGCGATCGGCCTCGGCGTGGCCCGCGGCGCCATCGACGCGTTCGTCGCCCTGTCCGGCGAGGGCACGGCCAACACCGTCGACGTGGCCCTGCGCGACCGGGCCGACACCCAGCGAGCGGTGGGCCGGGCCGCCGCCAAGCTGGGAGCGGCGAGGGCCTACTGCCTCGACGCCATCGGCCGGGCCTGGGCCACCGATACCGACACCGATCCCTCGGTGCTCGACGAGGCCGTCCTGCAGGCCCGCCTGGCCATCACCAATGCCCTGCACACCGCGGTCGAGGTGGTCGACCTGCTCGTCCACGCCGGCGGGACCCGGTCGGTGTTCGCCGCGGCGGGCCTCGAACGGCGCTGGCGGGACGCCCACGTGGCGGTGCAGCACGGTGCCGCCCTGCCGAGCCATTTCGACGCCGGCGGCCGTCTGGTGCTGGGTCTGCCCGCCGGCGCGCCGTACTGGTGAGACGGGGCCGCCGGCGGTACACCCACCCGGCGTCGCAGCGATTCGCCGTCGATTCGGCGTCGATTCGGCGTCGATTCGGCGGGGTTCACCCGGCCGGTGTCGCAGCGATTCGCCGTCGATTCGGGCGGGGCGTCCGAGTCGTCCGGGCCCCGGGGGTCGGTGTCGGTCTGCACGGTCCGGCCGTGCTGTAGCAGGATGGCCGCGATGACCGAGATCACGCTCCCGACCGAGAAGATGCTGGCCCGTGTCGAGGACGGCATCGGCTGGATGACCTACAACAACCCGGCCCGGCACAACGCCATGTCGCTGGAGATGCAGCAGTCGGTGCCCATCATCCTCGAGGCCTTCCAGAACGACCCCGAGGTCCGGGTCGTGGTGGTGCACGGAGCCGGCGGCAAGGCCTTCGTGTCCGGTGCCGACATTTCCGAGTTCGGCGAGAAGCGCACGTCGGTCGAGGCCCGGGAGATCTACGACGCCGCCGCGGCAGCGTCGGGACGGGCCTGGGCCGGGGTCGACAAGCCGATCATCGCCATGATCGACGGGTTCTGCATCGGCGGCGGCATGCTGACGGCGCTGTCCACCGACCTGCGGATCTGCTCCGAACCCAGCCAGTTCGGGGTGCCGGCAGCCCGGCTGGGTCTCGGCTACGGCGCCGCCGGCGTCGAGCGGCTCAACGCCGTGGTCGGCCCGGCCTGGACGGCGGAGATCCTCTACTCGGCTCGCCGGCTCACCTCTGCCGAGGCCCTGCAGATCGGGCTGGTCAACCGGGTGGTGCCCAAGGAGGACCTCGAGCAGGTGGTGCGCGATCTCGCCGCCCAGATCGCCGCCAACGCTCCGCTGACGGTCAAGGCTGCCAAGGTGACCCTGCGCGAGTTGCAGAAGGACGCCGCCCGACGCGACAGCGCCCGGGTCGAGGCCCTCATCGAGGCCTGCTTCCGGTCGGAGGACTACCGCGAGGGCCAGCAGGCCTTCCTCGAGAAGCGTCAGCCCAACTTCCGCGGGGTGTGAACCGACCGCGGGGTACTGCCCCGCGGTCGGACAGATCACCGGCCGGCAGCGTCAGCCGGCCACCACGACGTCGCGCATCGCCGCGCCCATCAGGTCCTCGAAGTTGCGGCGGAAGAAGCGGTCCTGCACGTCGGCGGGCAGCGGCGAGACCTCGTCGTCGAAACGACGCAACGGGTTCCGTCCGCCCTCGACGTGGGGGTAGTCGGAGGAGAACAGGCAGATCTCGGGACCACAGTTCTCGATGATCCACCGGGTCGGCTCGGTGGGGTAGGGGGTGACCCGGAC
>CAIXPF010000015.1 GCA_903921205.1 uncultured Acidimicrobiia bacterium
GGGCGTCGGCACAGTGGAGGTGCGGTTCACATGAAGGTTCTCGTGATGACGGGGCTGACCCTGCCGTCGGTGACCGACGCGGAGATGCAGTCGATCCGCGACGCCGCCGGCGACGGTTCTGTGGTCGAGCTGGTCAACGGGGTGAAGGAGGCCATGCCGCACGCTGCGGACACCGACGTCATCCTCGGGGTGCTCCCCGAACGGTTGCTGAGCGCTGCGCCCAACCTGCGCTGGGTCCACGCCACCGCATCGGGCGTCGACATGTTCATGTACCCGGCGTTCAAGCAGAGCGACGTGATCCTCACCGGCGAGAAGGGCCTGGTCGGCGGTCACCTCGCCGACACCGGGTTCGGTCTGCTGCTGGCGCTCACCCGCCAGATCCACAGCGCCATCAAGCTCGGGTCCGACGCCTGGCCCCAGCGCGAGGCGATGCGGGCCAAGGAGATCGAGCTCGAGGGCCTGACGATGGGCATCGTCGGGTTCGGTGGCACCGGCCGGGCCATGGCCCGCCGCGCCGCCGGCTTCGGCATGAAGCTGCTCGCCCTCGACGAGATGGCCGTGCCCGGCGGCGACGGGGTCGACGAGGTCTGGCCGACCAGCCGGCTCGGCGAACTGCTCGCGGCGTCGGACGTCGTGGCGATCTGCTGCCCGCTGACCGAGGTCACCAGCCGGCTCTTCGACGACGCTGCCTTCGCCGCGATGAAGCCCGGCGCCATCCTCGTCAACGTGACCCGGGGCGAGGTCGTGGACGGCGACGCGCTGGTGCGGGCGCTCGAGAGTGGCCACCTCGGCGGCGCAGCGCTCGACGTGATCGACGGCGAGCCACTGGCGGCCGACCACCCGATCTGGAGCTTCGACAACGTCGCCATGACCCCGCACACCGCCGGCGCGAGCCAGCTTCGGGCCGGGCGGAACATCGCCCGTTTCGTCGACAACATCGGCCGGTTCAAGCGGGGCGAGGCCCTCGTCGGCGTCGTGGACAAACAAGCCGGCTACTGACCCGCCGGAGCGGCCGGGTCTGCCCGGTCCGCACCGGCGAGTCCCGCACGGGTCAGTCCTCGGGGCGCACCCGGCGGCGGGCGACCTTGCGTTCGGACTGTTCGGCCTTGTCGGCGAGCCGTCGCCGGACCGAACCCGCCGTCGGCCGGGTGCGTCGCCGCGGCGGCGGCACGTACAGCGCGTCGGCGAGGCGCTGCTGCAGCCGTCGTTGGGCCAGCTCTCGGTTGCGTCGCTGCGAGCGTTCGTCATCGGCCGACACCACGAGCACGTCGCCCACCTGCGAGCGCAGCCGCGCGCGTTGGGCCTCGCTCAGGCTCGGCGACGCAGCGATATCGAAGGTCACGACCGCTCGGGTGTGGGCACGATTGGCGTGCTGACCGCCCGGCCCACCCGACGGCTCGAAGCGCCACAGCAACTCGTCGGTGTCGATGGCACACCGCGCATCGATCACCAGCCGCTCCCCCACGCCTGCAACGGTAGCGGTCATCGGGCGGCGCCCACGCGCCGCGGCTAGGTTGCCGCCGGGGCGAGGCCTGTCCGGTCCTGCCCGCAACCCGACACGACCGATGAAACGGAAACGGTGAAGCCATGAGCGCAACACCCGTCGTCCTGCTGCACGGCTTCGCCACCTCGGCGGCGCGCACCTGGGGGGAGAACGGCTGGATCGAGCTGATCAAGGAGGCCGGCCGCCCGGTGCTGGCGATCGACCTGCTCGGCCACGGCGACGCCGACAAGCCGCATGACCCCGAGGCCTACGAGCAGCTCGAGGCCCTCGTCGCCGCCCAGCTGCCCGACGAGCCGGTCGACATCATCGGCTTCTCGCTCGGTGCCCGCACCACCCTGGCCCTGGCCATCGAGAACCCCGGCCGCTTCCGCAAGATCGTGGTGGCCGGCGTCGGGGCGAACCTCTTCGAACACGACGAGGAACGCGCCAAGGCCATCGCCCGCGGGGTCGCCGGCGACCCCGACCCCGAGGATCGCACCTCGGCCTACTTCGCGCAGCTCGCCGACTCCCCCGAGATCGACCGTCAGGCGCTCGCCGCCCTCACCCGCCGCAAGCACGCCCTGCCGGTCACCGTCGAGGGCCTCGCCAAGGTGACCAACCCGGTCCTGGTGGTGCTCGGCGACCAGGACTTCGCCGCTCCGGCCGATCCGCTGGTCGACGCGCTGCCCAACGCCACGTTCCTCAACCTGCGCAAGGCGGACCACTTCGGCACGGTCAAGGACTTCCGCTTCATCGACGCTGCGCTGCAGTTCATCGACGCCGTACCCAACTGACCGCACGTCGTACCCGGGGTCGTCCTCGCACGGCCCCGGGCGATGTCCGCTACGCCGGCTCAGAACCGGCCGCTCACCCACAGCACGCCCTGCACCGCCCGCCAGCCCAGGTACAGCACCAGCGCGGCGATCACCAGCCAGAAGTGCCACGGGACCGAACGCCAGCCCGTCGCCGGTTCGTCGGCCTGATTCCGTGCCACCGGCTCGGCCAGCTTCGTGCCGCACTGCGGACAGGTCCCGTCCTCCTGCACCGTGTTGGGGTTGAAGAACCGCTCGCAGGGATCACACCAGGGCATCGACGCTCACACCGGGGGCACGCCGTGGCGGCGGTCCGAGAAGGAACGATCCCGCTTGCGGGCCCGCTCGATGCGGCGGATGCACTCGGTCCGCAGGTCCTCGAAGTCGACGATGGCGTCGATGACCAGCTCCGATGCCAGCCGCAGGATGTCGACATCCTCCTCGTAGAGGCGGCGCTGCTCGGCCACCCAGGCATCGCGCTCCACCGGATCGGTCATCGCGGCGATGCGGTTGGCGTACACCGCGTTGACGGCAGCCTCGGGACCCATGACCGCGATCTTGGCGGTCGGAAGGGCGATGGTCGCCTCGGGATCGAACGCCGGGCCGGACATGGCATAGAGGCCTGCGCCGTAGCACTTGCGCACGATGATCGACAGCTTCGGCACGGTGGCCTCGGACACTGCGGTGATCATCTTCGCCCCATGGCGGATGATGCCCTGACGCTCCACGTCGGTCCCGATCATGAAGCCCGGAACGTCGGCGAGGAACAGCAGCGGGATGTTGAACGCATCGCACCACCAGATGAACCGGGCGGCCTTGTCGGCGGAGTCGACGAAGAGCACCCCACCCTTCTGCATCGGGTTGTTGGCCACGATGCCGACCGGATGGCCGTCGAGGCGGGCGAAGCCGGTGACCAGCTCCGGGGCGAACAGCGGCTTGATCTCGAAGAAGCTGTCGGCATCGACGAGCCCGTCGATGACGTCGTGCATGTCGTAGCCACGGCTCTCCTCCGCCGGCACCACCGACGCGTCGAGCACCCGGGACGGCTCGGCCGGCACGTACTGCGGCGGCTGCTCGCGCCACGAGGAGGGCAGGTAGCTGAAGATCGCCAACGCCTGGTCCAAGGCGTCCTCGTCGTCCTCGGCCAGCAGGTCACCGCAGCCGGACACGGTGGCGTGCATCCGCGCCCCGCCCATCTCCTCCAGCGACACCAGCTCACCGATCACCATCTCGGCCATGCGCGGCGAACCGAGGTACATCGAGGCGTTGCCCTCGACCATGATCACCACGTCGCAGAACGCCGGGATGTACGCCCCGCCCGCTGCGGACGGCCCGAACAGGCAGCAGATCTGCGGTACCCGCCCCGACAGCTTCACCTCGTTGTAGAAGATGCGCCCGGCGCCCCGGCGCCCCGGGAACAGCTCGACCTGGTCGGTGATGCGGGCCCCGGCCGAATCCACCAGCCAGAACATCGGCAGCTCGTTGCGCAGGGCCAGCTCGGTGATCCGGATGATCTTCTCGACGGTGCGCGCTCCCCACGAACCGGCCTTCACCGTCGGGTCGTTGGCCATCACCGCCACCGGCCGGCCGTCGATGGTACCCGTACCGGTCACCACGCCGTCGGCCGGCAGGTCCACCGCCGAGGCATTGGCCAGCAGGCTGTCCTCGATGAAGGAGCCGGGGTCGAGCAGCAGGGCCAGCCGGTCGCGGACGAACAGCTTGTTCTGGCGGGCCAGCTTCTCGCCCTCACGGTGCAGGTTGCCCTGCAGGGCACGCTGGGCCGCGGCGGCCAGCGAACCGGCGTCGGAGAGGTGGTGCTCGCTCGGTGCGTCGCTGAGATCGGTCACCCCCGGAGTCTGGCACCTGGACCGTCCTGCGCGCCCACCGCGCCTGCCGGGTGCGCCCTGCGGGTTCAGCCCCGGCGGCGGACCCGCAGCTTGATCGGTGTCGAGCCCAGCTGGCAGCCCTCACGGATGTACCGCTCGAGGTAGCGCAGGTAGGTCAGCGGCAGGTCCTTGTTGGTGAACAGGGTGAAGGTGGGCGGATGGCTCGCACCCTGCGTGGCGTAGAGCACCCGCGCGCCGTGCGGGGCGGGTTGCGCCACCTGGGCGTCGCGCATCAACCGGTTCACCGTCGCCGTCGGGATGCGTGCCCGGTAGTCCTCGATGGCGTCGCCGAGCTTCGGCAACAGCTTGTGCACGCCCTTGCCGGTCAGGGCCGAGATCTTCAGTACAGGGGAGTCGCCGATGAAGCGCAGGCGGTCGCCCACGTCGACCCCGACCCGTTCGCGTTCCTCGGGCTCGAGCTGCTCCCACTTGTTCAGCAGCACCACGATCGGGCACCCGGCGGCATCGACCCGCTCGGCGAGCCGCTGGTCCTGGTGGGTGACCCCGATGGTGGCGTCGATCACCAGCAGCGCCACGTCGGCCTTGTCGACCGCCCGCAGGGCCCGCACCATCGAGAAGTACTCGGTGGCGTCCTCCTCGCCATGGCCGATCTTCGAGCGGCGACGCATCCCGGCGGTGTCGACGAAGCGCACCGGCCCGAAGTCGGTGTCGACCACGGTGTCGATGGCATCGCGGGTCGTGCCGGGCATGTCGTGCACCACGGCGCGATCCTCGCCGATCAACCGGTTGAACAACGTCGACTTGCCGACGTTGGGCCTGCCGACGATGGCCACCGAGAACAACTCGTCGTCGCGGTTGGGCACCGCACCGGGCCCGTCGAACACGTCGTCGGCATCGGCGTCGAGCTCGTCGGCGCCGTCGAGGCCGCCATCGAGTTCGACGGGATCGTGGTCGAGGTCGGCGCGGCGGCGCGGGCCGGCGGCCGAGTCGGTGTCGGCGTCCGCCGGCGGGGCGCCGACCGCTTCGAGGACCGCATCGAGCAGGTCGCCGGTGCCGGTGCCATGCAGCGCCGACACGCAGTACGGCTCGCCCAGTCCGAGCGAGAGGAACTCCCAGGCCGCTGCCTCACCCCGGGGGTGGTCGACCTTGTTCACCACCACGAACACCGGCTTGTCGCGTTCGACCTTGCGCAGCAGGCCGGCAACCCGGGCGTCCTCCTCGGTGGTCCCGACGCGCGAATCGACCACGAACAGCACCGCATCGGCCTCGGCCATGGCCCGTTCCGATTGGCGGGAGACCTTGTCGTCGAGCGCCGTGCCCGCTCCACCGGGCAGCCAGCCGCCGGTGTCGATCACCACGAACGCCCTGCCCTGCCACTCGCCGGCGAGGGCCTTGCGGTCGCGGGTGACCCCGGGCCGCTCCTCGACGATCGCCTCCTGACGACCGACCAGCCGGTTGACGAGCGTCGACTTACCGACGTTGGGCCGACCGACGATGGCCAGGTTGGGGGGCTTCATGCGCGACGCTCCAGTGCTCGGCGCAACGACGCGCCGTCGGTGGGGACGATCTCGACGTGACGCGGCAACTGCTGCGGCGTCAGCCCGTCGAGAAAGCGTCCCTCGGACAAACAGACATCGGGCAGCAGGTACCGCTGCCCCTCGGGTTCGGCGGCCAACACGCGATGCAGGTCCTCGCCGACCATCAGGCCGGTGACCCCGATGTTGCCCCCGAAGAACCGGTTCTCGACCTCGACGATGCGGACCGGCACCCCGGCGAGCTGCTGCATCTCCCCCAGCAGCGGGGCCAGCACGGCCGCCCCGAACGTACCGGTGAGAATGGCGACCGGCGCCCGCCGGCCCGGACGCAGGATCACGCCCTGCCCGGCCGGAGCGACCGGATCACCGGGTTCACCCGGACCGGCCGGATCCAGGCGTGGCGCACGGTAACCCGCCACCTCGGCGGTGATCCGGCGGGGTGCAGCCTCGGGCGTACCGGTCGGTCGGGAGCCGTGTGCAGCCTCGCCGGATGGACCGCCGGCCCCGTCGGACCAGGCGAAGAACCCGCTCTGGGGCGGACGCACACCGAGCGCGTCACCGTGGAAGGCCGTCTCGAACGCCCGGGCCATGCCGATGCCGTCCTCGTGCAGCGGGAACTCGCCGTACGCCTGCGCCGCCGGGAAGGGCCGGCCGGCCATCAGGTAGTACTCGTCGGCAGCGAACACCAGGCGATGGCCGACGATCTGCAGGAACCGCTCCTGCCAGGCCTCGACGCAGTCGACGGTGGCCCGGGCCTCGTCGGTGGTGTGCAGGCGCATGCGCGGGGCGGCGTTGTAGCGGCTCAGCCCCAGCGGCACCACCGCCAGCGTGGCCAGCTCGGGATAGCGGTCGGCCACCCCGCACAGCGTGTCCTCGAGCACGTCACCGTCGTTCAGGCCGGGACACACCACGATCTGGCCGTGCACCGTCACCCCGTGGTCGAGCAGCAGCCGCAGCCAGCGCAACGAGGTCGCCCCACGGCGGTTGTGCAGCAGATCGGCCCGCACCGCGGGATCGGTGGCATGGATGGACACGTACAACGGCGACAGGCCCTCGGTGATCACCCGCTCGAGATCGGCCTCGGTGAACCGGGTCAGGGTGGTGAAGTTCCCGAACAGGAAGCTGAGCCGGTAGTCGTCGTCCTTGAGGTAGAGGCTGCGCCGCATACCGGGCGGCAACTGATAGATGAAGCAGAACTCGCAGTGGTTGTCGCAGGTCCGGACCCGGTCGAACACCGCGGCGTCGATGTCGATGCCGAGCGGCTCGCCCGCCGCCTTGACCGTCTCGACCTCGAGCTCGAGCCCTCCTCGGCGCAGCTCGAGCCAGGGGTCGGCCTCATCGGCGAGCAGCCGGTACCGGATCACGTCGGTCACCGGCTCACCGCACAGCGAGACCAGCTCGTCGCCGACCTCCACGCCGGCCACCGACGCAGCCGAGCCAGGGGCCACGGACACCACCCGGGGCAGGCTGGCACGCGCCGCAAGGCTGGAAGGGGCCGACATAGGGACCTCAGTGTACGGCGACACCCCCGGGTGGCCCGGCCCCGGCTGGACGGAACTAGCCTGAGGCGCGTCATGGACGTCGAACAGGTGCTGCTCGCCGCTCCCCGCGGGTTCTGCGCCGGCGTGGAGATGGCCATCAAGGCACTGTCGTGGATGGTGCGGGTCTTCCCGGCGCCGGTGTACTGCTACCACGAGATCGTGCACAACCAGCGGGTCGTCGACCGTTTCCGGGCCCTCGGCGTCGTCTTCGTCGACGACGTGTCCACGGTCCCGCCGGGCAGCGCCATCATGCTGTCCGCCCACGGTTCGGCACCCGAGGTGGTCGCCGCCGCCCGCGCCAAGGGCGGTTACGTGGTCGATGCGGTGTGCCCGTTGGTGACCAAGGTGCACCACGAGGTCAAGAAGCGGGCCGGTCAGGGCTACCGCATCCTCTACGTCGGCCACGAAGGCCACGAGGAGGCCGTCGGCACCATGGCCGTGGCGCCCGAGGCCATCCACCTCGTCGAACACCCCGAGGACGTGCACGACCTCGGACCGATCGAGCAGCCGGTCGCCCTGCTGGCCCAGACCACCCTGTCCCACCGTGACTGGGAGGGCGTGCTCGAGGCGGCCCGCGAGCGGTTCCCCGACCTGTGGCAGCCCGGCCGGTCCGACCTGTGCTTCGCCACCACCAACCGCCAGGCAGCCCTCGGCCGGATCGCTCCGCGCTGCGACGCCATGGTGGTGATCGGCTCCGCGAACTCGTCGAACACCACCGCCCTCGCCCGCCTCGCCACCGACGCCGGGTGTCCCCGGGTGTTCCGGATCAACGACGCCGGCGAGCTACCCGACGATCTCACCGGCACCGTCGGCGTCACCGCCGGCGCGTCAGCCCCCGAGGACCTCGTCGCCGCGGTCATCGAACGACTCGCCCCCCGCCACGGGGTCGAGGAGATCACCGTCACCACCGAGGACGAGTACTTCCCGCCTCCCCGCCATCTGCGCGACCTGCTCGGCGTGCTCGACGCGTTCGTCACCGTCGGCGCCGGCGGCACGTTGGCCCGACGGCCAGAGACGCCTGACCGGGCCGTGGCCGCCAGCGACGTGCTCGCCGCCCTCGCCAACAGCAGCCCTGGTTCGGCACAGTTGACCTGACGCAGGGTCCTGCGGTCGGCGCGCCTGATGCCACGCCGGATCAGTGACGTCAGCGGTGCCCGTTGGCCCGGCACAGCCCGAGGAAGGCGTCGACGGCCTCGCGAGAGGCCGGAACCGTGCCACCGGCACTGCCGAGACGCAGCGAGGCCCGACTGATGTCGGCGTTGGCCGACGGCGTGCCCCACCGGGCCGTCGCGGTGATCTCCTGCCGAGCCGTGCCCGGGTCGGCGTCGTCGAAGGCCTCGAGGGCGAACTCGGCGTGGGCACAGGCCAACGAGGCGGTCTCGTCGAGTCGCACCGGGTCGCCGAGGTCGTTGAGCGGTTCCTTGCCCTGCGGCGCCAGTCCGACCTTGGCCGTCGCCGGCAGGGTCGGCGTGGGCCGGGTGTCGGGCGCGACGGACGTCGGCGGCACCGGCACGGGCCCGGGTGCCACGGTGGCCTCGGTGGCGGCCGCACCGACCGCCACGGTGCCTGTCGGGGCGGCGCCCTCGGTCACCGGGTCACCGGAGAGGGCCTCACCGTCGGAGGCCGGGCCCCCGCCACGGCACGCACCGAGGGCGAGCAACGCCATCACCACGGCCAGCGCACGGGTACAACGGAACCCGGCCCGGCGACGGGCGTCGCCCGCCGTGACGGCACCCGCCGCGGCACCCGGCGCGTCGACGGCGGCCCTCGGTCCGGCCGTCACGGTCCTGGCCGTCGCAGTCGGCGCGTTCGGCAGGTTCGGGGTCATCGGGCCGTGATCCTGATGAGTGCCGTCGGGTTGCTGTTGTTGCCCGCTGCGTCCTGCGCCCGCACCTGGTAGGTCGCCGTCGTACCGGCTGCCAGCGAGGTGTCGGTGAACGACGTGGCCGTACCACCGGGAACGTACGCCAGGAACTGGTAGTTGCGATGGACGAGATAGCCCGTGACCGCGACGTTGTCGGTGGACCGCTGCCAGCTCAGCACCGCTCCCGAACCCGCCCGGTAGCTTCCGCTCGCCGCACCCGGCACCGACGGGGCCACGGTGTCGACCCCGCCGGCCACCACCGTGATGCGTGCCGGGGCCGACGACGCCGAGTTGTTGCCGGAACCGTCCTGGGCAAGCACGTCATAGGTGTAGGTCGCCCCGGCCGTCACCGTCGTATCGGTGTAGCTCACCGTCGCCCCTCCCTGGACGAAGGCCAGGAACTGCTGATTGCGCCGTACCAGATAGCCCGTCACCGCGACGTTGTCGGTGGACGGCGACCAACGCAGCGTCACCCGGGTGATCCCGTCGGTCGTGGCGCTCAGTCCCGCCGGGACCGACGGCGGCTGGTTGTCGCCGACGACCTTGGCGCTCACCGTCGCTGCCGGGCCGACACGACCGTCGGTGGCCACGGCCGCCACCGAGAACCGGTAGGTCGTCTGCGGGGTGAGGCCACCGACGGTGAAGGTCGGCACGATGGTCTCCCCCACCATGACGTCGTCACGGAACACCCGGTAGCGGCTGATCCCGCTCCCGCCGAACGCCGGGCGCTGCCAGTCGAGGCGAACCGAGCGGGCACCCTGGACCTGGGCGGTCAACGCCTCGGGGGCGGTGGCCCGCGGGCAGAACCGTCCGTAACCGCCGATCACCAGACCGTTGCCACCTCGGGTGTAGTCACCGCCGACGTACAGGCAGCCGTTGGTGTCGGACTTGATGGCCCAGGTCCCGTAGTGACCACCGGCCAGCGACGGAATGAAGTTCCGTGGCCGGTTGGTGACCGGGTCGAGGGCGATGGCGAAGCGGTGCCCCGAGAACTGGTTGCCACCTGCCCAGTACAGGGACTTCTTCTGCAGGGTGGCGGCATTGGGGTTGGTGAGGTTGCGCGGGCCGAAGCAGTGACAGCCACCGATGACGAAGTCGTCGATCGACTCGAGCACCTGGAAGTCGCCGCCACCGAAGATGGTGTTGGTGGCGCTGTCGATACCGGTGAACCCGGTGAACCACGAACCGGTGCGGTAGTAGTCCAGTCGCCTGCGGGTCCCGGCATCGAGCACCTGGACGTTGTGCTCGGACCCCCCGGTCCAGACCTTGTTGCCGGCGAGCACCACGGCCATCTCGAAGAACTGGATCGAGTCCTGCTCGAAGGGGGCCACGTCGGTGGTGGGCAGCCCGTCGACCATCGACACCGATACCTGGTACGCCGTACCGGGGACACCGTTGACGGCGGTGAAGTTGCCTGCGAGGTACACCCGTTGGCGTACCGGGTCGGGTTCGACGTCGTTCACCCCGGCACCGGTGGCCCGGGGACGCCACGCCGGGTCGAACACCCCGTCGGCGACGCGGACGCGGCCGACGGAGTACACCCACTGCCGCGACGGCCCGTTGACGATGCGGTTGAAATCGCCGGCCACATAGAGCCAGCCACCGCCGAGTTTCAGCTCGCGCACCATCGCCGGGAACGTCGAGCCGTCGTTGGAGACCTGCCCGACGAAGCTGCGCACCGTCGCTCCGGTCAGGGGATCGAGCTCGACCAGGCCACCCTGCATCACCCCGTTGACCCAGGTGAAGGCCCCACCCACCAGCAGACGCCCGTCAGCGGTGGCCTCGAGTGCCAGGACCGGCGCGTTGAAGACCGGCCGGAAGGTGCTGATCCACGTGTTGGTGTCCACGTCGAACGCCGCCAGGAAGCTCTGCGGCTGGACCGGTGGGGGCGGCTGGTTGCCCCAGTAGTTCTCCTGTACCCCGGTGAAGGAGCCGGCCACGAACAGGCGATCGCCGATCTGGGCGAAGTCCCACACCTTGGGCTTGTTCACCACGCCGACCTGCTCCTGGTAGCCGACGACCCCCCACCCCTTGACCGGGTAGATCTCGAGGTTCTCGGGCACCACCGGTCGGTCCACCCGGGCAACAGCCTGCGGCGAGTCCGGGCCCGGCATGGTCTGTGCACCCGCCGTCGCCGAGTGGGCCCAGGTCACGTTGGCCAGCAGGACCCCGAGCAACGCCAGCACCGCGAGCGCGTCGGCAAGGCGGCGGGTCCGGCCCCCGGCGGCGGTCCGGGACCCGGCCGGACGAACCTTCCGAACGCGGCTGGTGACGGTCACTACGCCGAGCGTACGAATCGCACCGTCCCCCGCACACCGGACCAAGGACCCACCGCCGGGCGGTGATCGCACGAGCACGCACCGCACCCACCGCACACGGATACCCAATGTCGCTACTCAGCCGGAGCGGGCCGCGTGCCGAAGTGAGCAGGGATTGCCGCCCGACCCGGTCGGGCGCACCCTGCAGAGAGGCCCGACCATCACCATGCGAGCATCCGCCGCGGGAAGACCGCCCGCCGAAGGCGCCGACCACGGGAGGCACCTGCCCACCCCGGTCGTCGCGTCGGCGGTACCGGGGCCGCCCTCGCTGGCCTCGCCACCACCCGACGACCCCGACGACAACCCCAGCCTGCTCGACGTCGTCGTACGCCGGCCCCGGCTGCTCCTCATCGGCGCCGTGCTGTTCGGCCTGCTCGGCGTCCTGTACGTCGCACTCAACTGGACCAGCTATCACGCCACGGCACGTGTCGTGCTGCGCGACCCCTGGGAGGCCGACAGCGGCGTCACCGACCGCCCCGTCGGCGGCGACTTCCAACGCTTCGTCCGCAGCGAGGCCCGGTACCTGCAGACCGACGAGGTGCTGGCCGCAGCTGCGGCAACCCTCGGCACGGACCCCGAGCGGCTCGGCCTCGCGGTGTCGGCCACCGCCACCGCCTCGGGCGAGTTCATCGACGTCACAGTGGGCGGCAACTCCGCACCGCAGGCCCAACGACGGCTCGATGCCGTGCTCGAGGCGTACTCCGCCGCCCGCCGGGACCTCGTCGCCGCCCAGGCAGCGTCGGTGCTGCAGACCATCGACCAGGAGGCCAAGGGCCTGCAGGTCGAGGACCGCACCGAGCTCGCCCGGCGCGCCGCCGACCTGCGCATCGCCCTCGCGTCCTACGACGACGGCGTGGCCTTCGTCGAGAAACAGCCGGGCACGCCGGACACCGGCGCCGTGGGCAAGGTCCTCATCCCGCTGCTCGCCGCCGGTTTCGGCGCCTCGCTCTCGGCGGTGCTGGCGTGGGTGTGGGCGGGCCGGCGTCGTCGGGTCGAGGACCCCGAACGCCTCGCCACGCAGTGGTCCCTGGCGTTCTGCGGCACCCTCGAGCCGCTGCAGGACCGCTCCTCGCCCCGGTCGCGTCTCGCTGCGGATGCCGCGTTGCTGGCCATCGCGGCGCAGCTCCGCCACCGACCACCCCGGACTGCGGGTGGCGCATACGTGGTCGTACTGGCCGCCGCGAGCCACACCGTGCCCACCGGGGCGATCGCCGGACGACTCGCCGAAGCTGCCGCCGGCCAGGGGGCACGCTGCCGGGTGATCGACGCGTCCGAACTGACCCGCACCGGCACCGAACCCGACCTCGCCCGCCACGACTGCGACCTGGTGCTGTTCGCCTGCGGCATCCCCCAACAGGATCTGTGGGCCCTGCGCATGGCCGGGGTGGCCGACACCGTCGTGCTCGTCGTGGTCACCGGCGACGACGCCGACGAGGTCCGCCGGACCCTCGCCTTCTACGACAGTGCCGCCCAGCGACCACAGGCCTGCATCGCCCTGCCGAGGAGCTCGACATGACCACCCTCGACCGCCCGACGCCCGACCGTTCGCTCGACATCGGCGTCTACGGCGCCCGCGGCGTCCCGTCGACCTACTCCGGCTACGAGACCTTCCTCACCACCCTGCTGCCCGAGCTGGTGCGTCGCGGCGATCGTGTCACGATCTACTGCCGGCCCGGCGAAGGCATGGACGAACAGGACTGGAACGGCGTGCAGCGACGCGTCGTGTCCGCCGTCGGTGGCAAGAACCTCAACACGCTCAGCCACGGGCTCACCGCCGGGCTGGCCGCACGACGCCACCGCCATGACGTCCTGCTGGTGGTCAACGTCGCCAACGCCCCGTTCTGCCTCATCGGCCGCCGCACCGGGCAGCCCGTGGTCCTCAACGTCGACGGCCAGGAGTGGCTGCGTGACAAGTGGGGGCCGCTGGCGCGGGCGGTGTTCCACGGCTCGGCTCGCATCGCCCATCGCTGTGCCACCGCCCTCATCGCCGACTGCGCGGCGATGGCCGATGTGTACCGCGACGAGTTCCGTGCCCCGAGCACGGTGATCCCGTACTGCCAGCCCGACCTCGACTGGTCAGCCGATCCCGCATCGATCCGCCGCCACGGCCTCGAACCGGGCGGCTACCTCCTCATCGCCGGCCGTCACAACCCCGAGAACAACCTCGACCGCGTCGCCGAGGTCGTGGCCGCCTCGTCGTTGCCGTTGCCGCTGGTGGTGCTGGGCACCGCGAACTACGACTCGCCGGTCACCCGCCGGCTCGAGCAGCTCGCCGCCGCCGATCCCCGTATCCGGCCGCTGGGCCACGTCGGGGACCGCCACGAGTTCTTCGACCTCATCCATCACGCCGCCATCCACCTGCACGGCCATTCGGTGGGAGGGACCAATCCCTCCCTGGTGGAGGCCATGGCAGCCGGAGGCCGCATCTGCGCCCTCGACAACGTGTTCAACCGCAACACCCTCGGCGACGCAGGCCGCTACTTCCGCCTCGATCCGCCCGACCTCGTCGGCGCAGTGGAGGCCATCCTCGCCGAGGGGACCGAGGACGACCTGCTGATCCGCAAGGCGGCAACGGAACGTGTGGCCCGGGAGTTCTCCGTGGACGCCGTGGTCGACGCCTATCGACAGCTGTTGCACGCCGCCGCCGACACCCGGCGCGGCACCGTCCGGCTCCCGACCCAGTGGTCGACGCCGGCCGAAACGGTCGTCCGGGGCCGATGACCGCACCGGCACGGCGACTGCGCTCGACGTTGACCGACCGTGCCGCCACCGTGGCCTTCGCGGTCCTGGTCGTCGCCGGTGACTTCGAGTTCCGTCGCCGCGACGTCGAACAAGCCACCCGCGGATCGATCGACCTCGCGATCATCGGCGAGTTGCTGGCCTACGCCGTGGTCGGCGGCTGGTTGCTGCTCACCGTGGCCCGGCCCATCGGCCTGACCCCGAGACCGCGGCTGCTGCAGACGCTGGTCGCGCTGTGCGTGGCCCTGGCGATGTCGGCGCTGTGGGCACCGAGCCCGACGCTGGCCCTGGCACGGGCGTTCCAGCTGCTGGTCTCCATCGGCCTCGTGGCCGCCATCGCCGCGCGGGCCCGTGCCGGGACCTGGTTCGCCGTCGCCCACGGGTACGTGCTGGTCGTCAGCGCGGGGATCGCCATCGGCCTGGTGTACCAGCGACCGGGCGACCTGCAGACCACGGGCCGGTTCCTCTGGCTGTACGGCCATCCGGTGGTGTCCGCCTCGATGCTGACGGTGTCGTCGTTGCTGTTGTTCGGATGGTGGACCGATGCCGGCCTGCCCCGCCGATGGTCGGCCACCACCTACGGGTTGCTCTTCGGCGCCCACTCGATCGCCCTGTTCGCCACCGAGACCCGGGGGTCGCTGGTCGCCTTCGTCGCCGGCCTCACCGTCACCCTGCTGGCCCGGCACCGCCGGCGGACCCGTAGCGACCTGGTCCTGCTCGGCGCTCTGGCCACACCGGCGCTGATCGGCCTGGCGTTCCCCCTGATCAAGGCGATCGCCCTGCGAGGCGAGACCGTGGGTCAGCTCAAGTCCCTCAA
>CAIXPF010000016.1 GCA_903921205.1 uncultured Acidimicrobiia bacterium
CGGCGTCGAAGGGATCAGCCGAGCACCTCGGTCTGCCAGCGTTCGGGGGTCAGCCGGACGACCACCTCGTCGGGGGTGCGGAACGCCGAGGCGTAGGCGGCGCCTGCGGCGGGTCCGAGGTAACGGGCGGCCATTCCCTCGATCGCGGCGCGGGTCTGTTCGATGGTGCCGAGGTGCTCGAGGGTGACCGGGCCCTCCACCGTGACGTAGCGGTAGGGACGTGCCTCGTCCTGTACGCAGATCGACGCCCGGCCCTCGGCCCGCAACCGCCGGGCCTTGGCGGTGGAACCGCCCATGTAGATCTCGAAGCCCTCGCCCGGCGTGTAGCGGTACCAGATCGGTGCGAGCAGCGGCCCGGCGGCGTCACGGCCGATGGCCAGAACGCCGACTCGGCGCTCGAGGAGGAAGGTGTCGCGATCGGCATCGTTCATGTGGGCCATGCCCGGGAACCTAGCGGGGCGCGCGCCGATACGTACCGTGCGCCCAGCCGCCACAATGGACGGCGTGCCTCGTCCCCCAACCCGCCGACTCCGTCCCGTGCCTCCTGCCGTCGCACCCGGGACCGGCACGACCGGGACCGGCGCAGCGCCCGCCGGCCGGGGGCATGCCCGGTCGTTGCGGACCCGGCGTGCTGTCGCTGCCGAGTTCTCCCGGCACGGGTCGGGCTACGTGCTCGCCGGGTACCTGCTGCTGGCGTTGCTCCTGCGCAGCAGGCGAGGCCGGCCCGGCCCGGCCGACCTCCGGGCGATCCTCGTCGTGGCCGCGGTACGGCCGCTGTTCGAATGGGCGCTGCACCGGTCGGTGCTGCACGGCCCGGCCCGCACCGTGGCCGGCGTCCGCCTCGACCCAGGTGCGGCGCATCGCGGCCATCACCGCTTCCCCGACGATGTGGCCGGTGCGTTGCTGGGCACCGGCTTCGCCGTCTCCAACGGAGCGGGGGTGGCGGTGCTCGGCGCTGCGGTCGGGGGGTTGGCCGCCGGCCCGGGTGGGATGCTGTCCGGCGCAGCTGCGGCGGAGGCGTCGTTGCTCGGCTACGAATGGCTGCACCTGCTCGCCCACAGCGGCTACGCGCCGCGCTCGGCTTGGTTCCGCCGGCTGCGGGCGTCCCACCTGCGTCACCACTTCCGCGACGAGCGGGCCAATTTCGGGGTCACCTCCCGCCTGGCCGACCGCCTTCTGGGTACCGCGGCCTGACCGACCGCGTCGGATCGACGACGGGTGCCGTGGGCGCCGCACCGGCCGGGCCGAACCTGTCAGGCTGGGGGCGTGGAGCTCTATGACGCCATGCGCACCAACCCGTCCTGCCGGTACTTCACCGACGAGCCGGTCGACCCGGCGGTGATCCATCGGATCCTCGACCACGCCCGTTTCGCCTCCAGCGGCGGCAATCGCCAGGGTTGGCGGACCCTGGTGGTGCGCGACCCCGACCTCAAGGCCGCGGTTGCGGCGCTGCACCGCAAGCAGTGGGACGCGTACATCGGCCACGCCCGCGAGGGCGTCGTCGGCTACAACGACGGCGGGGTGAACGGCCGCATGGCCGCCGACGATCTGGCCCAGCGCCGTCTCACCCGCACCGACGACTTCTCCGCGTCGCTGGCGTCGGTCCCGGTGCTGCTGGTCCACTGCGTCGACCTCGCCACCCTGGCGGTGACCGACCGCGAGCTCGACCGTCAGAGCATCGTCGGCGGTGGTTCGCTGTACACCTTCGTGCAGAACGTGCTGCTCGGCTGCCGCAACGAGGGGTTGGGCTCGGCGCTCACCACGCTGCTGGCCGCCGAGGAACCGGCGGTGGCCGAACTGCTCGGTATGCCCGCAGGGTTCGCCGTGGGGGCGTTGGTGGCGGTGGGCTGGCCGGTTCCCGACAAGCAGTACACCAAGCTCAGCCGTTGTCCCGTCGAGGAGATCGCCTTCGCCGACCGCTGGGGCGTGCCGTTCACCGGCTGATCGTGCCGGCCGCGGCCGGGCCGCCGGGCCCCTCGTACGGGGCCGGGCCGCCGGGCCGACCGGTCGCTCAGGCGCCGACCAGGACGTGTTCCTTGCCCAGCCACATCGCCGAGCGGCCGAAGTCGATGAAGTGCCGCTCGTCGGCGATGGCGGCGCGGTTGGCGGCGCGCAGCTCGTCAGTGACCCGTACGGCGCTGCGGTCGGTCCAGGCCTCGGCATGGCCGCTGTAGGGCTCGGCGACGATGCCGCGGGACGCTGCCAGGGCCGTCGCGACCGGGGTCTCGTAGCGGTGCACCTGCTGGTAGCGCAACGTGCCCATGGCCGGCGACAGCGAGCGGATCAGCGGGCCGTGCTGGACCCGCCAGTAGCGCTGGGCCTCCTCCAGGCTCAGCGACGGCAGGTGGCGCAGCGGGAAGTGCAGCTTCACCACCGGGGAGTTCGGCCGGGCCACTACCTCGTGCACCGGGCTGACCTGCGGGTACTCGTGGGCCAGCCACATCGGCGAGTTCGGCAGGTCGATGAAGCGGGGCTCGTCCTCGAGCAGGTCGCGCCCGGCTCGTTTGCCGCCGTCGGTGCGCCCGGCCTCGATGAGGGCCTGCTCGGAGTGGAACCACAGCTCGGCCACGCCGTCATAGGGTTCCTCCATGCCGCCGCGTGCGGCAGCCATCCGCTCGTCGGTGGGATCGCCGATGCGATGTGTCTGGGTGTAGCGCACCACGCCCAACCGGGTCTGGTGGAACGCCACCAGCGGTCCGTGCTCGTTGCGCCAGTAGTCCTGGAACTCGGTCAGGGACAGCTCGGGCCGGCGGCGCACCATGAAGACGAGACGGATCATGGCCCCATTCTGACCGCGACGACCGTCGCTGCGCCCCGTCGCCGGTGACCGCGGCGGGCGGGCGCAGGGCCGGATAGGGTCCGTCGTGGTCACGGCGTCGTCGTGGTCGATGCTCATCCGGAGGGAACCGTGCTCATCCAGGCCGCACCGCTCACCCGCACCATCGCCGAGATCTTCACCGCCGCCGGGACCTCTCCGGCGGAAGGGGAGCGGATCGCCAACTCGCTCGTCGGTGCCAACCTGGTGGGCCACGACAGCCACGGCGTGGGCCGTACCCTGCGCTACGTCGAATGGCTGCAGGAAGGCATCCAGTACGCCGACCAGACCCTCACCACGCTGGCCGAGGGCGAGGCCTTCGCCCTGGTCGACGGCAACTACGGCTTCGGTCAGACCATCGGCGTGCAGGCGGTGCAGCTCGGCATCGACAAGGCTCGCGCCGCCGGGGTGTCCGTCATCGCCCTGCGCCACAGCGGCCACCTGGGCCGGATCGGTGACTGGGCGGAGATGGCGCTCGAGGCCGGGCTGATCTCGATCCACTTCGTCAACGTGGCCGGCGGTCTGCTGGTGGCCCCGTTCGGGGCCATCGACCGGCGCATGGCCACCAACCCGGTGTGCATCGGGGTGCCGGTGCCGGACGGTCCGCCGGTCATCCTCGACTTCGCCACGTCGCTGGTGGCCGAGGGCAAGGTGCAGGTGGCGCTCGAGGGTGGGGCGAGCCTGCCGCACGGGGCGCTGATCGGCGACGACGGCAGCTTCAGCGACGATCCCCAGCTGCTCTACGGCGAGACCAAGCCGGGCCGCTCGCCCAACCCTCGCAAGGGCAGCGGCGCCATGGTGGCGATGGGCCTGCACAAGGGTTCGGGCCTGTCGATGCTCTGCGAGCTGCTCGCCGGGGCGCTCACCGGTTCGGGCACGGCGGGACCGGCACCGTACCGCTTCGCCAACGGCATGTTGTCGGTGTACATCGACCCGGCGGTGCTCGACGTCGACGACCGCATCTCCACCGACATCAAGGACTACCTCGACTGGTTCGACACCGCCCGCCCCGCGACGCCCGGAGGCGAGGTGCTCAGCCCCGGCGAGCCCGAACGGCGCAAGAAGGCCGACCGACTGGCCAACGGGCTCACCATCCCCGACGACACCTGGGAAGCGATCCTCAACGCCGCCGACCTCTCCGGCCTGGGCCGGGCCCGGGTGGCGGAGATCCTCGCCGCCGGCTGATCGTCAGCCTGTCGCAACGCCCGGTTCGGCCGCGCCGCCGGCAGGATCAGGCGCCTGGCCCGGCAGGCGGGCCAGCAGCACGATCGCCGCAGCGGCCACGTCGAACAGGGCGAGGACCACGAACGGCACGGTGTAACCGTGGGCGTCCACCAGCCGCCCGACCACGATGAGGCTCAAGCCGCTGCCGATCTGGCTGGACAGCGACACCATGCCGAACACCGTGGCGAAGCTGACCAGACCGAACAGCTCGCCGATGAGCAACGACTGGGCCAGGTACACGTTGCCGACGGTGAAACCGAACAACAACGCCGCGGCGTAGATCCAGAACGCATGGTGGACCACCAGGTAGGCGCTGATGGCCACCGCCTGCAGCAGGAACAGGCACATGGCCATCAGCCGCTTGTCGAGCCGGTCGGCCACCATGCTGACCGCGATCCGGGCCAGGATCGAGCCGATGGTCGTGGTGGTGACCGCCAGCGCCGCGGCGCTGCGGCTGCCCAGCTTGTCCGGTTCCTGCAGGAACGACAGCTGGTAGATCAGCACCGACGTCTGCGCCCCGAGCGCCAGGAAGAAGGCCACCACAGCGGCCCAGAACCCTGCGGTGCGCAGCGCCTGGGTGCGGCTCCAGAACCGGTATTGCGAGGCCGCATCGACCCGGGAGCGACGGCTGGCAACGAACCCGCCGTCGGGCTGCAGGCCCATCTCGGCGGGGGAGGCGGCCACCACCAGCAGCAGCACCGGCATGGCCACCACGAACACCAGCAGACCCAGCACCGGTGCGGCGAGCCGCAGCCCGCCCCGCTCGATCAGCACGGCGCCGATGGGCACCAGGGTGGCGCCACCGAGGGACACCCCGGTGGAGGACACCATCATCGCCTTGGCCCGGTTCTGGATGAACCACCGGCTCATCAACGTCGAGACCGGGACGACCGCACCCAGCCCGTAGGCGACGGCCAGCACGGCGTACACCGCGAACAGCTGCCAGATCTGGCTGATGACCCCGACGGCAGCGGCGCCGAGGGCGGTCAGGGTGATGCCGGCGCCGAGGAACCGGCGAGGGCCGATCCGGTCGATGAACGGCCCGGCCGCGAACGCGGCGACGCCGGACACCAGGAAGAACATGCCGGTGGCCCCCGACACCACGGCATTGGACCAGCCGTGCTCGTCGCGTAGGGGCCGCAGGAACAACGACAGGCCGTAGTAGCTGACCCCGACGGTGACGTACATCATCACCAGGCACGCCCCGGCCACGTACCACCCGTAGAACACCTTCGGCGACGCGATGCGGGCGACCGGCGGCCGCCGGAGCGTGTGGCCGGCGGGCACAGCCGTCCCGGTCGGTCCGGGCGGTCCGGGCGGCGGTGGTGCGCTCGCCGTACTGGTCATCGGGGGCACCGTAGCCGCGGTGCCGGACCGGCTCACGCCGGTCCGGCCGCCGACGGTGGACGATCAGGTGCTGCGCACGGCCTCGAGGTAGGGGGTGACGGTGTCGAGGTTGGCCTCGAGGTGCTTGGTGCCCTGTCGCAGGAACGGCAGCAGGACCTCGTCGACGCCGAGCTCGGCGTAGCGGTCGATCCATGCCATGGGCAGGGCGTCGGCGGTGGTGCCCATGACGACCTTGAAACCCTCGCGGGTGCGGCCCTCGGCGGCGAGGTAGCCGTCGATACGAGCCAGGATCGCGGCGGTCTCGTCGGGATCCGCGTTGATGCCGTACCAGCCGTGGCCGTACCTCGCCGCGCGCTTCAACGCCGCAGCCGAGTGGCCGCCGACGGTGATCGGCACCATCGGGGCCTGCACCGGCTTGGGGTAGCAGTAGCAGTCGGGCAGGTCGTAGAACTCGCCGTGGAACGAGCTGACCTCGTCCCGCCAGAGGCTGTGGATGACCTGCAGGTACTCGTCGCAACGGGCGCCGCGTCGTTCCCACGGGGCGCCGCAGGCCTCGAACTCCTCCCAGCTCCAGCCCACGCCGACCCCGAAGTCGAGCCGGCCCTTGGACAGGAAGTCCAACGTGGCGTACTCCTTGGCCACGTAGACCGGGTTGTTCTGGGGCAGGATGCAGATGCCCGTACCGAGCCGGATGGTGGTGGTCACCGCGGCGAGGAAGCCGATCGAGGCGACCATGTCGAGCAGACCGGACCCGGCAGGGAAACGGAACTCGCCGTCGGGGTTGCCGGGGTAGCGCGACTCGTACTTGGGGAAGGTGACCACGTGCTCGCCGAGCCACAGCGAGGCGATGCCGCGTTCCTCGCAGCTCCGACCGAGCTCGGTGAGGAACTCCGGGGTGGCGACAGGCGAGCGCAGCGGGGTGAACAGTCCGATCTTCATGGCCGCAGATCATTGCCGAAGTCGGTGCCGTCCCGCGCCGCGTTCGGGTCCTGCGGCCGTACCGGCCGGCCGGCGGCGCCGCTACGCTGACGGCGGCACGGGCACGATCGTCGGCGCGCCGCCGCAGGGTTGCGGCACCGGCGGGTCGCATCGGGTAACGCCGCAGCACGCGCGGTGCAGGTCACCGGACGAACGGGATGGGGAACATGACGCTGGAGCAGCCGGTACGGGACTGGGCGACCGACTTCGACATCGGCGACCCGCAGTACGAGACCGACCCCTACCCGATCTGGTCCGACCTGCGCCGTCACCATCCGGTGGCCCACACCGACCGTCGTCGCGGCGCCTACCTGCCCACCCGCTACGACGACATCGCCGCAGTGGCCTACGACACGGAGCGGTTCTCGTCACGCGACGTCGGGGTGCTGCCCTCGCCTCCGGGGGCGTCGCTGCTGGTGGCCCCGCCCATCACCAGCGACCCGCCGTTCCACACCGAGGCCCGCCGGCTGCTGCTGCCGTACTTCAGTCCCAAGTCGGTCGAGCGGTTGCAGATCAAGACCCACGACATCACCACCTCGCTGCTCGACGCCCTCGCCGGCCGGGACGAGGCCGACGCCGCCGGCGACTATGCGCAGCACATCCCGGTGCGGGTCATCGCCCACATGCTCGGCATCCCCGAGGGTGACGAGGCGACCTTCACCGGCTGGGCGGTGCGCATCCTGCAGGACGCAGCCACCGACCCCGAGATCGGCCGGGTCGCCACCCGCGAGATCCTGGCCTACTTCGGTGAGCAGGTGCGCCAGCGCCGGGAAGAACCCTCCGACGACCTCATCAGTGCGTTGCTCGAGGCCGAGCTCGACGGGGCCCCGCTGACCGAGAAGCACATCCTGGGCACCTGCTTCCTGTTGCTGCTGGCCGGGATCGACACGACCTGGAGCTCCATCGGCTCCTCGCTGTGGCACCTGGCCACCCACCCGGCGGATCGGGAGCGGCTGGTGGCGGACCCGTCGTTGATCCCGATGGCCACCGAGGAGTTCCTGCGGGCCTACTCGCCGGTGACCATGGGGCGGGTGGCGACGGCCGACACCGAGATCGCCGGGGTGCCGGTCAAGGCCGGTGAGCGGGTGCTGCTGGCGTTCCCGGCCGGCAACCGCGACCCCGAGCAGTTCGAGCGGCCGGATGAGGTCATCATCGACCGAGCGCAGAACCGACATTTCGCGTTCGGGATCGGCGTGCACCGCTGCCTGGGCTCGAACCTGGCCCGGATGGAGCTGCAGGTGGCCATCGGCGACTGGCTGCAGCGGTTCCCGAACTTCACGATCAAACCCGGTACCGAGGTCCGCTGGGGTGGCCAGCAGATCCGCGGGCCGCGCGAGGTCCCGGTCCTGCTGCACCCCTGAGGGCGGTCGCCGGGTCGTCAGGCCGCCCCGGGAGCGGGCTTGCGGAACACCGCATGGACGGTGGCGATGCGGTCCTCCGCCAGGTTGCGACGGTTCGCCGCAGCGATGGCTGCGAGCCGTTCATCGCCCATGATCAGCCGTTGCACCGCATGTGGCGGCGGGGCCGGGGCAGTGGCGATGGCCGCAGCCTCGCTGACCAGCTCCCACACCTGCTCCTCGAAGCCGACCCCGGCCACCAGGGCTCGAAGCGCGTGGTCACGCCACAGGAAGCTCAGCTCGGGTCGATCCGCCCACATCAGCGGATAGTGCGGGTCGCCCGCCGGCCCGGCCAACGGCTCCTGGAAGGCCAGGATCCCGCCCGGGCGCAGCACCCGGTGGAAGCCTCGGTAGAGGGTGGCCTTGTCGGCGATGTTCATGCCGCTGTTCTGGGTCCACACCACATCGAAGCTGTCGTCCTCGAAGGGCAGGTCCACGGCGTCGCCGACGAGGTGGGTGACCCGTTCGTCGTACCCGACCCGGGCGGTGAGCTCCTGTGCCGCCTCGACGTAGGACGCGGTGAGATCGATGACGGTGACGGTGCAGCCGTAGCGGGCTGCCAGGGTGCGGGCCGGTCCGCCGAGGCCGCCGCCGACGTCGAGCACCTGCAGCCCGGTGCCGGGGGCGTCGGGGCCGGACCGGGAGGCGAAGCCGGCGAGCTCGGCCAGTCGCACGGTGGCGGGCCGGCCGCCGCCGTGGAACTGGTCGGTGGCGGCGAGGTCGTCGACGTCGAGGCGGTCGAGGTCCTTGCCGGCGGCCTGCAGGGCGTCGAGCACGATGCGCACCAGGTCGGTTCGGCCCCAGTAGCGGGCGGTGGTCTCGGCGATCCGGTCGGCGGGCGCTGGCTCGTCCATCGACGGGCACCGTAGCGGGGCGACTACGGTCCACGCCGTGGCTGCATCGCTCGACATCGGTCCCGGCATCCTCGAGGGCCTGCGGGTGCTCGATTTCACCCGGGTGGTGGCCGGGCCGTGTCTCACCCGGACGTTGTCCGATCTCGGGGCCGAGGTGATCAAGGTCGAGCCGCCCGAGGGGGATCTGTTGCGCACCGGCTGGCCGCGCCGTGGCGGGATCTCACTGATCTTCGCCGGCCAGAACGTCGGCAAGCGGTTCGCCTCCATCGACCTGAACGAGCCGGAGGGCGTCGAGCTGGCGTTGCAGCTCGCCGAACGCTGTGACGTGGTGGTGGAGAACTTCCGGCCGGGTGTCGCGGACAAGCTCGGCATCGGCTACGAGCGCGTCCGGGCGCGGCGGCCCGACATCGTGTACTGCTCGGTATCGGGCTACGGCCAGAACGGCCGGGCGGCGCGCCGGCGGGCCTATGCCCCGGTCGTGCACGCCGAGGTGGGCCTGCTCGACTACAAGGCCCGCGAGTGGGGGCGCGACCCGCTGCCCGAGCCGGTCTCCCATGCCGACATCGCCGCCGGCATGGCCGGTGCCCACGGCGTGCTGGCTGCGTTGTGGCGCCGGGAACGCACCGGTCAGGGCGCCTACATCGACGCGTCGATGGTGGAGTCGATGATCGCCCAGAACGAATGGACCGCGGTCGAGGCCAACGGTGGGCCGGACCACGTCCGCAGCCCGTTCCGTCCCGGCAGGGCGGCGGTGGTGCAGCTCGGCGACGCCGAGGGGACCTGGGCGGCGATCCCCGGGGCCCCGCCGTTCGTGTTCGCCGCGTACGCCCGCTTGTCGGGCCGGCCCGAGCTGCTCGAGGACGAGCGTTTCGCCACGATGGAGGCCCGTTCGGCCAACCTGGAGCTGTGCCTGGAGCACCTCGCCGAGTGGGCCGCCACGTTCGACTCGTTCGATGAGTTCGAACACACCCTGTCGGAGGGGGCCCGGTTGCCGGTCGGTCGTCTGCTCAGCATGGCCGACACGCTCGACACCGACTGGGCCGAGGACCGCGACGCCTACGTCGAGGTGTCCTGCGGGACGGGGACCGCCATCGTCAACCGGGCTGCGCTCCGCATCGCCGGCACCGACTGCGGCCCGCGATCGGGGGCACGTCACCTCGGGGCGGACAACGCCGCCATCTTCGGCGAGCTGCTGGGCCTGGCACCCGATGCGGTGGCCGACCTGACCGCTCGTGGTGTGCTCGTCGAGAGCCCGGAGGAACGAACCGAGTTCTGAGTCCGGGCCCCGGCCCGGCCCGGCCCGGCCCGGCCCGGCCTGTCGGGCCGCCGGCGTCGGTGCAGGGCGAATACGTCGGGGCGATTCGACGTCGATTCGCCGCAACGGGGCGAATTCGCCGGGCCGGTCGTGTCCCCGACCAGGACAGATCGGGGCCGGGCCGGGCGAGGAACGGGTCGGTCCGGGCGATCGGCGGTCGACGGGGGAGTCGGGCCGGTATCAGCGGGTGGCGAGGACGGTATCGAGCCAGGCACGCAGGTCGATGATCGACTCCGGCCGGATCTCGTGGTGCATGGCGTACTCGTGGTACTCGGCCTCGATGCCGTGGCCGGCCAGCACGTCCCGGGTGCGCCGGCCGCGCTCGATGTCCACCATCGGATCGTGGATGCCGTGCTGCACGTACACCGCCGGAAAGCCGTCGCGGGGCCCGGTCCAGCCGTCGGCGTCCCAGGCGTAACGGAGCCAATCCGGCGTCTGCAACATGCCTGACAGGCAGGCCACGCCGGCCGGCCTGGCGGTCGTGGTGTCCCGCAGCGACAACGCCAACGCCATGGCCCCGCCCTGGGAGAAGCCGATCACCACGGTCCTGGCCCGGCTGATCCCCCGTGGTGCGGCTGCGGCGTCGACCAGTTGGTCCAGTGCCAGCAACGACCGCTGGAAGCTGCCCGGTTCGATGACGCCGTGTTCGTCCCGGTCGTACCAGGCCGCACCGCCGTACGGCGCCACGTCGATCGGCCCCCGGGGACACACGGTGAAGCAGCGCCCGGCCGGGTCGAGGATCGGGGCCAGCGCCGCCAGGTCGTACTCGTCGGCCCCGTAACCGTGGATGAGGACCAGGAGGTGGTCGCCGGTGCCGGTGGTGCCCACCACGTTCGTGCGAAGCATGGAGCGACCCTAACGGTCCGGTGGTCCGGTGGCCCGGCAGGGGAGCGGAGGGTCGCCGCCCGTCGGGGTAAGGTCGCCGACATGGAGACGCAGGGCCGCATTGCGGTGATCACCGGAGGAGCGAGCGGGATCGGGCGGGGGATGGCGAATGCCTTCGCCGCGGCGGGCATGAAGCTCGTGCTCGCCGACCTCGACGACGACAGGCTGGCCGCAGCTGAACAGGAGTTGACGGCGGCGGGGACCGAGGTCGTCACCACCCGCTGCGATGTGTCCAAGCTCGAGGAGGTCGAGGCACTGGCCCAGACCGCGCTCGACCGTTTCGGCAAGGTGCACGTGCTGTGCAACAACGCCGGTATCGGCCTGCCCACGCCGACCCACAACATCAAGCTCGAGGACTGGCGTTGGATGATCGACGTCGACCTGTGGGGCCCGATCTACGGCGTCAAGACGTTCCTGCCCCTCATCGAGTCCCACGGCGAAGGTGGCCACCTCAACTCGACGGCGTCGATGGCCGGCCTGGTGTCCAGCCCGATGATGGCGGCCTACAACGTGGCCAAGCACGGCGTGGTGGCGCTGATGGCCACCCTCGAGCGTGACCTGCGGGTCCGCAAGAGCGTCGTACGGGCGTCGGTGCTCTGCCCCGGCCCGATCAACACCAACATCAGCCGCAACTCGGTCCAGTACCGGCCGTCCAAGGCCAAGCCCAAGGCCGACGGCGCCGCCGAGGGCAAGGCCGGCTCGGCCATCCAGTCGATGCTCGAGTCGGGGATGCACCCCGACGACGTGGGCAACCTGGTGCTCGACGCCATCCAGCGTGACAGCTTCTGGGTGTTGACCCATCCGGAGATGATGAAGCTGGTCACCCGGCAGTTCGGCCCGATGCTCGACGACGGCACGCTCACCCGGGCCTGAGTTCGGCCCGCCTGAGCCCGGCCCGGCCGGTATTCGGCCCGACCCACGACGGCCCGGCACCCGATGGTGCCGGGCCGGTCCGCGCCCGCTCGGGTTCGCACCCGGTGTGGCTCACCAGGCGTCGACGACGGGCCGCCTCTTGCCGTTGCGGTCCTGCCGGGCCGGTCCCGGACGGTACGAGGCCAGCATGTTCGCCACCCATGCCCGGGTGTCGGCAGGGTCGATGGTGTCGTCGATGGCGAAGCCGGACGCCAGGTTCAACGCCTTGCCCCGCTGGTACTCCTTGGCGACCATGGCGTCGTAGGTGGCCTTGCGCTCGGCCGGATCGTCGATGGCGGCCAGCTCGTTGCGGTAGGCGAGCTTCACCGAACCCTCGAGACCCATCGGGCCGAACTCGCCGGTGGGCCAGGCCACGGTGAAGGCGTTCAGCTTGAACGAGCCGCCGGCCATGGCCACCCCACCCAGGCCGTACGCCTTGCGGACGATGACGGTGCAGTACGGCACCGACAGGTTGGCCCCGACCAGGAACATGCGGCTCGACTTGCGCACCAGGGCGGTCTTCTCGACCTCGGGGCCGACCATGATCCCCGGCGTGTCGCACAGGAACAACAGCGGGATGTCGAAGGCGTCGCACAGCTGCATGAAGTGCGCGCCCTTGTCGGCGGCGTCGGCGTCGATCGCCCCGCCGAGGTGGTGGGGGTTGTTGGCCACCACCCCGACCGGTCGGCCCTCGATGCGGATCAGGGCGGTCACCATGCCGACCCCGAAGTGGCGGCGCAGCTCCAGCACGCTGCCCTCGTCGGCCAGGGTGTCGACGATGCGGCGCACGTCGTAGACCCGCAGCCGGTTCTCGGGGATGATGCGGCGCAACTCGCGTTGGTCCGGCTCGCTCCACGTCCGCACGCGGCCCTGGAAGTAGCCCAGGTACTGCTTGGCCACCCGCACCGCCTCGGCCTCGTCGGCCACCGCGACGTCGACCACGCCGTTGGTGGTCTGCACGCCGATGGGGCCGATCTCCTCCGGGCGGAACACCCCGAGGCCGCCGCCCTCGATCATGGCGGGCCCACCCATGCCGAGGTTGGCGTTCTCGGTGGCGATGATCACATCGCAGCAGCCCAGCAGCGAGGCGTTGCCGGCGAAGCAGAACCCCGACACGATGCCGACCATGGGCACCAGGCCGCTGAGCTTCGCGAAGTGCCCGAAGGTCATGGTGCCGAAGTCGCCGCCGTCGGTGTCGCCGGGCCGGCCACCTCCACCCTCGGCGAAGAGCACCAGCGGCAGGCGACCCTGGGTGATGACCTCGATCATGCGGTCGGTCTTGGCGTGGTTCTTGATGCCCTGGGTGCCGGCGAAGACCGTGTAGTCGTACGCCATCACCGCGCACCGGTTGGCCGGCTCGTCGAACAGGTCGCCGTTGATCGAGCCGATGCCGGTGATCATGCCGTCGGCCGGGCTCTTGGCGATGAGCTCCTCGCGGGTGCGTCGCCGGCGCTGCGCAGCGAGGGCCAGCTGGCCGAACTCGATGAACGTGCCGTCGTCGACGAGGTCGGCGACGTTCTCCCGGGCGGTGCGCTGACCGGTGGACCGGCGCTTGGCGACGGCGTCGGGCCGGGCTGCGTCGAGGGTGACGTCGTGCCGGGCGAGGACCTCGGCGAGGTCGGGGCGCAGCTCGTCGAGGTCGACGTCGACGACCTCGGCCTCGAGGCCCCCGGCGACCTCGGCGGACTCGATCTGCAGCAGGGCAGCGTCGACGAACACGGTGTCGCCCGCCCCCACGTGGATCTCGCGCACCACCCCGGCGCCGACGGAGCGGATCTCGTGCTCCATCTTCATCGCTTCCATCACCGCGACGAGCTGGTTGGCCCGCACCTGTTCGCCGACGGCCACGGCGATCTCCACGACGGTGCCCTGCATCGGGGCGGTGACCGTCTCGACGCCGTCCCGGGCGAGGACGGCACCGGTCCCGGCGGCGGGCCCCGCACCGGTCCCGGCGGCGCGGGCCTTGCCGTAGGCCAGCACGGCCAGCGGATCGTCCCGGTCGACCTGGGCGCCGGCCCGCGCCGGCCCGGCCCCGTCGGTTCCGGTCGCCGCCGAATCGACGACGAATCGCCGGGGGTGACCCGCAGGCGGCAACTGGCCGGCCCCGTCGCTGGCGCCGGTCCCGGCCGCGGTCCGCTCGGCGATGAACTCGTCGATGAAGGTGGTCCGCAGCTCGGCACGCCGGAACCCGGCGGAGGCGACGAGGTCCTGCAGGAAGGCGACGTTGGTGTCGGCCCCGTCGATGCGGACCTCGCCCAGGGCCCGGTACAGCTTGGCTGCTGCCGCGGCGAACTCCCCGCCGGGATGGTGGGTGATGAGCTTCGCCACCAGCGAGTCGAAGTTGGGGCTGGTCCGATAGCCGGCGTAGCCGAAGCCGTCGACCCGGATCCCCTTGCCCGCCGGCAGCGCATAGTGCTCGAGCACCCCGCCGCTGGGCAGCGCCGTCCCGTCGTCACCGACCCGTTCGAGGTTGATCCGGGCCTGGATGGCGATGCCCTGGGGATCGACGGTGATCCCGTCGCCGAGTCCGAGCTCGGCCAGGGTGCGGCCCTCGGCCAGGCCCAGCTGCAACGCCACGAGGTCGGTGCCGGTGACCTCCTCGGTGACGGTGTGCTCGACCTGCAGACGCGGGTTGGCCTCGATGAAGGCGAAGGTCGCGTCGTCGCCGGGCACGGTGGCGTCGACGAGGAACTCGAAGGTGCCGATGTTGTCGTAGCGCACCGCCCGGGCGAGACGCAGCGCCGCGCCGATGATCCGGTCGCGCAGCCCGCCCGCGAGGGCGGGGGCGGGGGCGATCTCGAGCAGCTTCTGGTGCCGCCGCTGGATCGAGCAGTCGCGTTCACCGAGATGGGCCACGGCCCCGGTGCCGTCGCCGAGGATCTGCACCTCGATGTGCCGGGCGCGGGGCAGGTACTGCTCGGTGTACACCGCCCCGTTGCCGAACGACGCGGTCGCCTCGGACACGCAGCGGGCATGGGCCGCGGCCACGTCCTCGCCGTGGTGGACCACCCGCATGCCGCGCCCGCCGCCGCCGGCCACGGCCTTGATGACCATGGCCCCACCGGCGCCGAGGGCATCGAGGAACGCCTGCGCCGCGGCGACGTCGACCGGCCCGCCGGAGCCCCGCAGCACCGGCAGGCCGGCGGCGGCGGCCTCGGCCCGGGCGCGCACCTTGTCGCCGAACAGCTCGAGCAGCTCCGGCCGTGGCCCGACGAAGGTGAGCCCCGCCGCAGCGCACGCCCGGGCGAACGCGGCGTTCTCCGACAGGAACCCGTAGCCGGGATGGATGGCGTCTGCGCCGCTCTCGCGGGCCACGGTGACGATCCGGTTGCCGTCGAGGTAGGCGCGCGCCCCGGTGCCGCCGAGTGCCCGGGCATCGTCGGTGACCCGGGTGTGCAGCGAGGCGGCGTCGTCCTCGGAATACACGGCGACGGTGTGCACACCGCAGTCCGCCGCGGTGCGGGCGATCCGGATGGCGATCTCGCCCCGGTTGGCGATGAGCAACGACGACAGTCCCACGGTTCGGTCCTCCACCGGCAGGCGTCATCACCTGCCCGGGCAGGACCCTACGCGACCGGCGCGGCGGCATCGGAGCGTGGTGTGTAGGGTCTGGCCCGTTCGTACACCGTCCCCTGGAAGGGTTCACCGCATGTCCGAGGCTTGGATCATCGACGCCTGCCGTACCCCGCGCGGCATCGGCAAGAAGGGCAAGGGTGCTCTCGCCGACATCCACCCGCAGCAGCTCGGCGCCACCGTGCTCGCCGCCCTGCGGGACCGCAACGACCTCGACACCGCCGACGTCGACGACATCATCTTCGGAACCAGCGCCCAGGTCGGCACCCAGGGCGGCGATCTCGCCCGCATGGCCGCCCTCGATGCCGGCTACGACATCAAGGCCAGCGGGGTCACCATCGACCGCTTCTGCGGCTCGGGGATCACCACCACCAACATGGCCGCCGCATCGGTCATGTCCGGCCTCGAGGACATCATGATCGCCGGTGGTTGCGAGATGATGTCGCTGCACCCCGAGCTCGGCGAGCTGCAGCGGCCGCAGCGCGGCGCCACCATGGACGCCGGCAACCTGCACCTGCGGGCGCTGCACCCCCAGACCCACCAGGGTGTGGCCGCCGATGCCATCGCCACCCTCGAGGGCATCTCCCGCCAGTCGCTCGACGAGCTGGCCGTGGAGTCCCAGCGCCGCGCGGCGCAGGCCATCGCCGAGGGCCGCTTCGACCGCAGCCTGGTGCCGGTGTACCGCCAGGACGGTTCACTGGCCCTCGACCGTGAGGAGTTCCCCCGTCCCGGGACCACCCTCGAGGGCCTTGCCAAGCTCGGCCCGTCCTTCGCCGCCATGGCCGACGAGCCGCTCGACGCCGAGGGCACCACCCTGCGCTCGTTGGTCCTCGCCCGCTATCCGGGCCTCGACATCGACCACGTCCACCACGCCGGCAACAGCTCGGGCGTGGTCGACGGCGCGGCGGCGCTGCTGCTCGCCAGCCCGGAGGCGGCGCAGGCCCGGGGTTGGAAGCCGCGGGCCCGGGTCGTGGCCATCGCCAACATCGGCGACGATCCCACCCTGATGCTCAACGCCCCGGTCCCCGCCGCTCGCAAGGTGCTGGCCCGGGCCGGTCTCCGCAAGGAGGACATCGACATCTGGGAGATCAACGAGGCGTTCGCCGTGGTGGCCGAGAAGTTCATGCGCGACCTCGACCTCGACCGCTCGAAGGTCAACGTCAACGGCGGGGCGATGGCCCTCGGCCATCCGATCGCCGCCACCGGCGCCATGCTGATCGGTACGGCCCTCGACGAGCTCGAGCGCACCGACGGGCGTTATGGCCTGGTCACCATGTGCGCCGCCGGCGGCATGGCGCCGGCGATCATCATCGAGCGCATCTGATCCGCCCGCACGCGACGAGGCCCCGGGGACCATCCCCGGGGCCTCGTTCTCGTTCTCGCCAGGTTCGTCCTTCGGGGGCTGCGC
>CAIXPF010000017.1 GCA_903921205.1 uncultured Acidimicrobiia bacterium
CGGTCTACGAGATCGCCGGGGTCCCGGTGGGCGTGTCGATCTGCGAGGACGTGTGGAGTCCGACCGGCCCGGTGGCCGATCTCGCCGCCGGCGGGGCCGAGGTGATCGTGAACCTCAACGCCTCGCCGTACCACCGCGGCAAGTCGGCCGAGCGGCTCGCCATGGTCTCCACCCGCGCCGCCGATGCCAGCGCGGCGATCGTCTACGTGAACCTGGTGGGCGGCCAGGACGAGCTGGTGTTCGACGGTTCGTCGTTCGTGGTCGACCACCAGGGCAACCTGGTGGCCCGGGCCCGCTCCTTCCACGAGCAGCTGTTGGTCGTCGACCTCGATCTGCGTCCGGCCTACCGCAAGCGCCTGCTCGACCCGCGTCACCGGCCGTTGGCGGAGCCGTTGCCGGTCGTCGAGGTCAGCGGGGCACGCCCGTCCGCCGACCGCCCGCCGGCGGTGAACCTCGTCGCCGCCGAACCCGATCCCGTACAAGAGGTGTACGAGGCGTTGGTGCTCGCCACGCACGACTACGTCACCAAGAACGGCTTCGGCGACGTCGTCATCGGCCTGTCCGGCGGTGTCGACTCCAGCCTGGTGGCCGCCGTCGCCGTGGACGCCCTCGGTCCTGCCCACGTGCACGGCGTGGCGATGCCGTCGCGGTTCAGCTCGGACCATTCCCTCGCCGATGCGGCCGAGCTCGCCGAACGCTTGGGCATCGATCTGCGGACCATCCCCATCGAGGCCGCGCACGGTGCGTTCGAGACCATGCTGGCGCCGAGCTTCGGCGACCGGGCGGCGGACCTCACGGAGGAGAACCTGCAGTCGCGGGTGCGTGGGGTGACCCTGATGGCGCTGTCCAACAAGCTCGGATGGCTGGTGCTCACCACCTCCAACAAGTCCGAGTCGGCCGTCGGCTACGCCACCCTCTACGGCGACACCGCCGGCGGGTTCTCCGTCATCAAGGACGTGTGGAAGCTGTTGGTGTACGAGCTGTGCCGCTGGCGCAACGCCCAGGCGGAGCTCGACGGACGCCCGGGACCGGTGCCGGACCGGGTGCTCACCAAGGCCCCCTCCGCCGAGTTGCGCCCCGACCAACGCGACGACCAGTCGCTGCCCCCCTACGAGGTACTCGACCCGATCCTGACGGCCTACGTCGAGGGCGACCGCTCGGCCGAGGAGATCGTTGCGGCCGGCTTCGACCCCGACGTAGTAGGTCGGGTGCTGCGGCTGGTCGACCTCGCCGAGTACAAGCGACGCCAGACCGCCCCGGGTGTACGGATATCCACCCGGGCGTTCGGCAAGGACCGCCGGCTTCCCATCACCAACAGGTACCGGGGCTGATCGTGGCCGAACCCTTGCCCGTGGTGGGGCTCGAACAGGCCGCCCGGACCCTGGGTGGTTGGTGCTGGGCCGAGCGACGTTGCTTCGAGATCCTCGGTGGTTGGGTGCGCGATACCGACGAGCATGCCCTCAAGGCACTGTTCGCCCGGCACAGCCGCCACCACGCCTGGCGGGCCGAACGGTGGGCCGAGATCCTGCCCCGGGCCTACGTCCCCGACGCCGATGCGTTGATCGTCGGGGGTGCCGACGCCGAGGTTTTCGACCTCGCGGGGACGGAGGACCCATCGGCTAGCCGGGTAGTCGCTCACTACGATGTGCTCTACCCGGCACTGCTGGCGGCGTACCAGGCCTCCCCAGTTGTGATGCATCCGGTTACCGACGGTCCCGCTCTCCGCGCGATTCGCATCATTCTCGGTGACGCTGCCCACGACTTTGACGAGATCAACGCACTCCGCGCGCAACTCGCTTTGGGGACTGTTCATCCGCCGCTTCTCGCCCATCTGCGGGTTGCGGTTGAAAGACACCAGGTCAGCGTGGTTGAAGAAGGAAAACCTGCATCGGTGTTCCGGCGTTGGGGATCTTGACCTGGTCGGTATCGTGGAAACACACAATCCACCGTCCTGAGAGAGGGTGCATCTTGCCGAAGGAGCGCGTGGAGAGGGACGAGGAAGATCTCGTTCGGCTCTACCTCACCGACATCGGGCAGTATCCGTTGCTGACCAAGGACGACGAAGTTCGCCTGGCCCAGCAGATCGAGTCCGGCACTGCCGCGCGGCTCGAGATGGAAGGGGGGACCGACCTGACCCCCTCCCGCAAACGCGAACTGCGGAAACACATCCGCGCCGGAGAGGATGCCGAGCGAACGTTCGTGCAGTCGAACCTCCGCTTGGTGGTCTCGATTGCCAAGAAGTACCAGGCGTCCGGCCTGCCGCTGCTCGACCTGATCCAGGAGGGCAACCTCGGCCTGATGCATGCCGTCGAGAAGTTCGACTGGCGTAAAGGCTTCAAGTTCTCCACCTACGCCACGTGGTGGATCCGTCAGGCCATCACCCGCGGTATCGCCAACACCGGCCGGACCATCCGCCTGCCGGTGCACGCCGGCGACACCCTGGCCCGGCTGCAGAAGGCCCGGGCCCGGCTGGAGCTGAAGCTGGGTCGCCCGGCCACGCTGGCCGAACTGTCCGCCGAGGTCGAGATGCCCGAGGACAAGGTGACCGAGGCCCTGCGCTTCGCCGCCGAGCCGCTGTCGCTGTCCGAGCCGCTTCGTGAGGACGGCGACGCCGAGCTCGGTGACGTCGTGGAGGATCGTTCGGCCGAGTCCCCCTTCGAGGTCGCGGCCACGGCGCTGCTGCCCGAGGAGATCAGCCGGCTGCTGGCCCCGCTCGACGAGCGCGAGCGCGAGATCCTCAAGCTGCGCTTCGGGCTCGACCGCGGTGAGCCCCGCACGCTCGAGGAAGTCGGTGAGCACTTCAACCTCACCCGTGAGCGGATCCGCCAGATCGAGGCCCGGGCGATGTCCAAGCTTCGCCATCCCTCGAGCGACACCGGCGCACGCGACCTGCTGGCGGTCTGATCCCTCCAGATCGAACCGCATGATCGAATGACCGAAGGCCCGGGCAGCTGCCCGGGCCTTCGGCGTCGGCGGACCGTGCTCGACGAGATCGGCCCGCTGCGGCGAGTGGCGGAGGTGGACGGGAATCGAACCCGCCGGACGGGGAGCGCCCGTCCCACCCGCTTTGAAGGCGGGGGAGCCCACCAGGTACCCAGACACCTCCGCCCGGCACGCTACCCGCTCATGGCGGCACCGTGCCGTGCCGGAAAACCGTTGGCAGCGGAGTCCTTCCGGTCGTTACGTTGCGGGTCCTTCCCCTCCAGCGAGGTTTCACGGCGTCGTCTGCTCGGCGTCGTTCCGGGCGCGGAGGGCGCAGATGTTCGTGGCGTGTTGGTCGGTCAAGGGCGGGGCCGGGGTCTCGGTGGTCGCTGCAGCGCTGGCCCATCGGCTGGCGGTCGACGAGGGGGCAGCGCTGCTCGTCGACCTCGGTGGCGATCAGCCCGACATCGTGGGCGTGGCCGCCCACCATCAGCAGGGCGTCGCCGATTGGCTGGCCGCGGGTGCGGGCGTCCCCGCCGACGGTCTGCAGCGGGCCGAAGTCCCCCTCGCCGACGGTCTGGCCCTGCTGACCCGCGGCAACGGGCCGTTGCACGGTGGCGAACGGGCCGAGGTGTTGCTGGCGGTGCTGGCGCGTGACCGCCGCCCGGTCGTGGTGGACTGCGGCATGCCGGTCGGTACGGTGTCGAGCGCTGCCGAGGAGCTCACCTTGGCCGTTGCCGCTGCGGCGACGCGTTCGTTGCTGGTGATCAGGCCCGATCTGTCCTCGTTACGCCGGGCTCTGGCGGCCCCGGTCCGGCCATCCGGGTTGGTGGTGGTGCGCGAGCCCGGCCGGGTTCTCGACGCGGGGGACGCCCGTGAGGTGCTGTCCGTCCCCGTCGCCGCCGAGGTCGACGTCGATCCGGCGGTGGCGCGCACCGTCGACGCCGGGCTGCTGTTGGCCCGGCCCCCGCGCCAACTGCAGCGTGGCCTGCGTCATGCGGCCTGACCCCGCCCGATCGCACCCCGCCGCACCGGTGGATGCGCCGGGCTCGGGTGAGGCTGCTGGCGAGCTGGTGGAGTCCGTGGCGGGCGCAGCGCTGGCGTCCGGACGCGTCAGCCGGTCCGAGGTCTCCGCGGCACTTCGCCGCGTTGCCCCGCTGTGGCCGGCCGGCGCTGTCCGCCAGGCCACCGACGTGGTGCTGCACCGCTTCGAGGGCCTCGGGGTCTTGCAGGCGCTGCTCGACGATCCGACGGTGTCCGAGGTGATGGTCAACGGCGAGGCCGTCTGGGTGGAACGACAGGGCCGTGTCGAGCCCACGCCTCTGCGGCTCGACGCCGTCGAGGCCCAGCGCGTGGTCGAACGGCTGGTCGGACCCGCCGGGGTCCGGGTCGATCGGGCCAGTCCCATCGCCGACGTGCACCTGCCTGACGGTTCGCGGGCCAACATCGTTCTGCCCCCGCTGGCGCTCGACGGGGCCTGCATCACCATCCGGCGTTTCGTGCTGCGCGAGGCATCGCTGGCCGATTTCGCCTCGCCACCGGTTGCCGAGCTGCTCGCCGATGCGGTGCGGCGGCGCTGCAACCTGGTGGTCTCGGGTGGCACGGGATCGGGCAAGACCACCTTGCTCAATGCCCTGGCCGCCCATCTCGGTCCCGGCGAACGCATCGTCACCATCGAGGACACCGCGGAGCTGCGCCTGGGACATCCGCACGTGGTGCGCCTGCAGTCCCGCCGGCCCAACACCGAAGGGGTGGGGGAGGTGACCATCCGGGCGTTGGTCCGCACGGCCCTGCGGATGCGTCCCGATCGCATTCTCGTCGGCGAGGCACGGGGCGACGAGGTCATGGACATGGTCCAGGCCATGAACAGCGGCCACGAAGGATCGATGTCGACCTGCCACGCCAACTCGCCGCGTGACGCGCTACGGCGCCTCGAGGCGTTGGCGTTGCTCGGGGATGCGGCACGGTCACCGGTGTTCGTCCGGGACCAGTTGGCTGCCGCTCTCCGCCTGGTCGTGCACGTGGCCCGAGCCGAGGACGGCGAACGTCGGGTGCGCGAGGTCATCGCCGTGGGGGCCGATGCCGATTGGCAGACCGGCTCGGGGCTGCATCCGCTGGTCCGCGCCGGTGTCGTGCTCGGTGGGGACGGCCGATGGTGATCGCGTTCCTGCCCCGCATGCTGCTGCCCCCGCTGTGTCTCGTGGCGGCGGCATGGTGCACCGGTCGCGGTGCGTCTGCGTTCCGGGCGGTACGCGCCCGGTCGCTGCTGATGGGACGCAGTGTCCCGACCGATCGGCCCGGCCCGGCCACGCTTTCGCCGACCGATGTTCTCGGGCGCTGGCGCGACCTACCAATTGGTATGTTCTCTGCGCTGATCGGGTTCGCGGTGGGGATGGCAGCGTTGACCGGTGGGGCGCTGGCAGCACTCGGCGTGCTCGTGGCGGTCGGCGTGTTGGGCTTGGCCCGGTGGTCCCATCGGTTGGGGGCCGGTGCCCGTTACGAGCGGTCGCTGGTGGTTGCGACCGAGGAGCTGGCCCGACAGTTGCGCAGCGGGGCCGGTACGTCGGCCGCCCTCGCTGCCGTCGCCTCGACATCGCAGGGTCCGTTGCGAGCCGATCTGGACGCACTGCTCGTCCGTGTCGAGGCCGGTGCGACCCTGGGCGAGGCCTTGGGGTGGTGGGCCGAGCAGCGGCCCCTGTCAGCGGTACGGCTGACAGCGGGGGCCATCGGTGTTGGCACGGTGTCGGGCGGTCTACGGGCACGCACGGCCGATGGTCTCGCTGCGGCGCTGCGCCAGCGCGACCGGGCACGTCGTGAGGCGGCGTCCCTGGCGGGTCAGGCCCAACTGTCGGCCGTGGTGATGACGGTGACCCCGCTGGCTTTCGCCGCAGTCCTGGCTGCGGGCGACCGGGCCGCCCGGGACTTCCTGGTCCGATCCCCGGCCGGTCTGGCCTGTCTGGCCGTGGGGCTGACCCTTGATCTGGCAGCCGCCGCGTGGATGGTGCGGCTGACTGCGTCCGTCGCATGAACGCGTTGATGGCGCTCACCGTCGTCGCCTACGGCCTGATCGCCGTGGGTGGCCGACATTCCCGGCGCAGCCGGGCACCTTCGTTCGGCCGGGCCGGTCCGTCTGACGCCGCAGGGTGGTCCGGTGGGGTCGGTCCGTCCGGGGCGAACGGTCGGGTTGTGGGTCCGTGGCGGCCCGGCCGATCGATCGCGGTTCCCGCTTGGGTCTTCCCGGTTGCGCTCGGGCTGGTCGGTGCCGTGGCCTGGTTCCCGTGGGGCACCCTCGGTGCCGGTGCATGGCCGGTGTTCCGTCGGGTCCGCCGCGCCGGGCTGCGTCGCCACAGCGACGCCGTATGGACCGAAGGTGTCGACGTCCTGGTGACCCTGGTGGGGCTGGGCCTCGAGGGCGGAGCCAGCGTGCGCAGGGCGGTGGCCGACGCCCTGCCATGGGTGGGTGGTGACGTCGGGCGCGTGTTGCGTGCGGTACTCGACCGGGTCGATCGGGGTGCCTCCCTGGCCGATGAGCTCGAGTCGATGGCCGCTGCAGTCCGACCACAGCTGGCCGGCTTCGCCCGGGTGGTCGCGGCGACCGAGCGGTATGGGGCCCCGGCCGTGTCCGAGCTCGAGGCACTGGCCGTGGATCGTCGCTTCGACGAGCGGCAACGTCTTGAACGGGTAGCCCGACGCGTGCCCGTGCAGTTGCTGGTCCCCCTGGTGTGTGGGGTGCTGCCGGCGTTCGTGTTGCTGTCGGTCGTGCCGATGCTGGCGGGCGCGCTCGGCAACCTGCGCGGTCTCGCACCGTGATGCGCAGCAGCCGGTATCGGGGCCTTCCCGGCCCTCGGGAGCGACGCCGAGTCGGTGGTCTCCCGGATCCACGACGGATAAGGAACCGTGATCCCATGATCCAGCGATGGTTCGGTGCGGTGCGCCGCCGGTTGGGCGGCGAGCCAGGACGGCGGGAGAACGGACAGGCGACGGTGGAGTACGCGTTGGTGGTGCTCGCCGCCGCAGCGATCGCGTTGCTCGTCATCGCCTGGGCCGCTCGCACCGGCAAGATCGGCCAGTTGTTCGACCTGGTGTTCGACCGGGTCCTCGCCGGCGCCGGGTGAGTGCCGCAGCTGATGAGGGCCCGGTGGAGGCCCCGGTCGGTGTCCGTACTGCGGGGGAGAAACCCGGCCAGGCCGGGCAGGCCACGGTCGAACTCGCAGTCGTGCTGCCTCTGCTGTGCACCCTGGTCTTGTTGGTGGTGCAGGCGGGGTTGGTGGTGCGCGACCAGGTCCTGGTCGTGCATGCGGCCCGGGAAGCGGCGCGGGTGGCGGCGATCGAGGGTGATCGTGCCGCGGCGATCGCCGCAGCCCGGTCCGCAACCGGGCTTGCTCGCGACCGTCTGGCGATCGAGGTGCGTTGGCGCGGCGACCAGGTCACTGCGTCGGTGGGCTTCCGCAGCCCGGTCGTGGTGCCGCTCCTGCGCCGGACCCTGCCCGCGGTTGCGCTGTCGGCCGCCGTGACCATGCACGACGAGGCGGCCGGATGAATCGCTCGAGGTGGTCAGTCCAACCGAAGCCCGAGGACCGTGGCCAGCAGGCGCCGGGCCGCAGCCTTGTCGAGGGGTTCGTTGCCGTTGCCGCACTTGGGCGAGACCACACAGGAGGGGCACCCGTCGCTGCAGGGGCAGCGTTCCAACACGTCGAGGGTCTCCGCAAGGTGCCGGTCGGCCGCATCGAAGGCCAGCTCGGCGATGCCGGCCCCGCCCGGGTAGCCGTCGTAGATCGTCACGGTGGGCAGCACGGTGTCGGCATGACGAGCCGTGGACACCCCGCCGACGTCCCATCGGTCGCAGATGGTGAACAACGGCAACATGCCGATGGCGGTGTGCTCGAGCGCGTGCAGCGCGCCGGGCAACTCGTCGGGGGCGACGTCGGCGGCGCGCAGCACGTCCTCGTCGAAGGTGTACCAAACGGCCCTGGTACGCAGGACGCTGGCCGGCAGGTCCAACGACACGGTGCCCAGGGTCGCCCGGGTGCGCAGGTCGAACCGCTGATACCCGATCACCTGGCTGACCACCTCGATCTCGCCGATGGCCAGCGATGCCTGCCCGACCGACCGGGTCCGCTCGGTGCCCAGGATGCGGAACGACACATCCGAGCGTGGCGAGGTGTACTCGTCGCCCTCGGCGAGGTCGACCCACGCGGTGCGCTGGTCGAGGTCGAGCTCGTCCACCTGGTAGGTGACCCCCTGATGGAGGTACACCGCCCCGGGGTGGACCGTCGCCGGGGCCCGGCTGAGATCCACCGTGCCGATCAGCTGGTGGCGGCCGCCGCCGTCGGGCCCGAGGATCTTGACCTCGGCGCCGCCGGCCGAACGCAGGCCGATGCCCTGGCTGGGCCATCCGCTGCCGGTCCAGGTCGCCACGGCGGCCTCGCGGTCCCGCCGGCGCACCCCGATGCGATCCGCGAGCGCCAGTCGGGCGATGCCCTCGTCGAGTTCGTCGGCCCAGTACTGCTCGTCGCGGGACGACAGGGGATGTTCGAAGGCTGCGCACTCGAGGTGCGGGTCGAGCACGAACGGGTTCGCCGGGTTGATCACCGCCGGCTCTGCCGGCCGTTCGAACACCTCGCGCGGGTGACGCATCAGCCACTGGTCGAGTTGGTCGTCGCCGGCCACCAACACGGTCACCCCGTCGGCCGCGCCCCGCCCGGCCCGCCCGGCCTGCTGCCACATCGAGGCCATCGTCCCCGGGAATCCGGTCAGGACCCCGGCATCGAGTCCGGACACGTCGATGCCGAGCTCCAGCGCCGAGGTGGCGACCACGCCGCGCAGCTGGCCGGTGAACAGCGCCAGCTCGATGTCGCGGCGTTCCTCGGCCAGGTACCCACTGCGGTAGGGGCGCACCGACGAGGCCAGGGCCGACGGCAGCCGGCGTTTGATGTCCGCAGCCACCAACTCGGTGCCCTTGCGGCTACGGCAGAACACGATGGTCCGGCGGTCGGCTCGCACGAGCGCCGTGGCCACCAGCGCGGCCTCGCTGTTGGCCGAGGCGCGGGTCCCGTGCTCATCCACGACGGGCGGGTTCCACAGGGCGAACAGGCGCTCACCGCGAGGGGATCCGTCGTTGAGGACCGCAGTCACCTCGAGCCCGCACAGCGACGAGGCAAGCCGGTCGGCGTCGCCGAGGGTGGCCGAGGTGAACACGAAGGTGGGGGACGAGCCGTAGTGGCTGCACAACCGGCGCAACCGGCGCAGCAACTGGGCGACGTGGCTGCCGAAGATCCCCCGCAGAACGTGCAGTTCGTCGACCACGACGTAGCGGAGCCGTCCGAGGAAACGGGCCCAACGCTCGTGCTGGGGCAGGATGCCGTGGTGGAGCATCTCCGGGTTGGTGAGCACCACGTTGGCGCTGCGCCGCACCCACGCCCGTTCGGCCTGCCCGGCATCGCCGTCGTAGGTCGCCGCGGTCAGACGCGGGATCTTCATGGTCAACAGCGCCCGGAGCTGATCCTGTGCCAGGGCCTTGGTGGGGAACAGCAGTAACGACGTCCCGGCCCGGCTCGGGCTGCTGACGGCTTCGGCCACCGGAGCCTGGTAGCACAGCGACTTGCCCGACCCGGTGCCCGTGGCAACCACGACCGACCGGCCGGCTCGGACCAGGTCGATGGCAGCGGCCTGGTGCGCCCAGAGCCGGTCGATGCCCAAGGCGGCCTCGATGGCGGCCGGCAGTGGCTGCTGCAAGGACCCGTACACCGCAGCCCGGGCGGGGAATCGCTCGAGGTGCACCAACCGGCCATCGGCTCCCATCTCGCGCAGGAGGTCCGCCACGTCGTCGAGGCCGGGGGAGGGATCGCGTCCCTCGGCCTCGGCCGTCGAGTACACCTCCGCCGCCGCCACGGGCCAAGGCTAACTCACGTGCCCGTAATTCCAGCCGTGTCGCCGGATCGCGGCCCGCCCGTCACCGGCCACCCGGCCGCCCAGGAGCTGCCGCCGGTCCCCGGACCGCCGGCACAGACCCGGACCGGTGCAGGCGTAGGATCTCGCCATCCTCGGTGTCGACTCCACCCTCGACCAGGCCCGTGGGGTCATGGTGGTCCGGCTCAGCGGCGACGTCGATCTCGCCGGTGTGCCCCGTCTGCGCGCCGCCCTCGTCGAGCTCGACCGACGCGGCCACCATTGCATCGAGCTCGACCTGTCGCTGGTCGACTTCCTCGACTCCAGCGGGCTCGGTGCGCTGCTCGGTGCGCTGCGCCGGGCCCGTGCCGGCGGGGGCGATCTGCACGTCGTCGCGGCGGCGACGCCGGTGACCGCGGTCCTCGGGATCCTCGGCCTGAACGCGGTGTTCGGACTGCCCCCGGACCCGGCGCACGGGCCTGCCGCCGGCTCGTGATCCGGCCGCTTCCCGAGATTCGTTTGACAGTTCGGCGTTCGGTGCCGATACGGTCGTTCCGATGGGCAACCGCCTCGTAATCGTCGAATCACCCGCCAAGGCCCGCACCATCGCGGGTTTCCTCGGAAAGGATTTCGTCGTCGAGTCGTCCATCGGCCACATCCGCGATCTCCCCGTGAGTGCCACCGAGGTCGAAGGGCCGTACAAGAAATGGGAAGTGCTCGGCGTCGATGTCGAGAACGACTTCAAGCCGCTCTATCTGGTCAATCCCGACAAGAAGAGCCATGTCAGCGGCTTGAAGCGGCTGCTCAAGGATGCTGACGAGCTCTATCTCGCCACCGATGAGGATCGCGAGGGCGAGGCCATTGCGTGGCACCTGCTCGAGGTGCTGAACCCGCCGGCGCGGGTGCCGGTCAAGCGCATGGTGTTCCACGAGATCACCCCGGCGGCGATCCAGCACGCCATCGACCATCCCCGCGAGATCGACCGCCGGCTCGTCGACGCCCAGGAGGCGCGGCGCATCCTCGACCGCATCTACGGCTACAAGGTGTCCGAGGTTCTCTGGCGGAAGGTGCCGCCGGCGCGGTCGGCCGGCCGCGTGCAGTCGGTGGCCACCCGGATCGTCGTCGAACGCGAGTGGGAGCGCATGCGCTTCGTGACGGCGTCCTACTGGGATCTCGACGCCACCTTCGCGGCGTTGACCGGTCCCGATGCCGGCCGCACCTTCGCCGCTCGGCTGAGCACCGTGGACGACCAGCGGGTCGCCACCGGCAAGGACTTCGACAGCAGCGGCAAGCTCACCAAGGCCGGGATCGTGGCCCTCGACGAGGCCGCCGCCCGGTCGCTCACCGCTGATTTCGAGGGCCGGCCCTTCACCGTCGGCGATGTCGAGTCGCGGCCCTACCGGCGCTCGCCCGCCGCCCCGTTCATCACCTCGACCCTGCAGCAGGAGGCGGGCCGCAAGCTGCGCCTCAGCTCCGCCCAGACCATGCGGGCGGCGCAGAGCCTCTACGAACAGGGCTACATCACCTACATGCGGACCGACTCGACCACGTTGTCGGACACCGCCCTCGCCGCAGCCCGCTCGGTCGTCACCGAGCGTTACGGCAAGGAGTTCCTGCCCACCCAGGCCCGCCAGTACACCAAGAAGGTCAAGAACGCCCAGGAAGCCCACGAGGCCATCCGTCCGGCGGGTGAGCGGTTCCGCAGCCCGGAGGACGTGAGCAACGCCCTCGGCGGCCGCTCGGTCGAGGCGCGGGTCTACGAGCTGGTGTGGCAGCGCACGATTGCCTCCCAGATGACCGACGCAGTGGGCAACACCGTCACGGTGCGGGTCGACGGTTCGACGCTCGCCGGTCGTCGGGCGTCGTTCAGCGCCAGTGGCACGGTCATCACCCACGCCGGGTTCCAGCGGGTCTACGTCGAGGACACCGACGAGGCGGGCGACGAGGCCGAGGACGAGCGCCGTCTGCCGGCGGTCACTACCGGCGACGGGCTGCGTTCCGACGAGCTCGA
>CAIXPF010000018.1 GCA_903921205.1 uncultured Acidimicrobiia bacterium
GCCACGCCCGGCCCCGCCCGAACGCTGACGGCAGGCCACGCAACCTATCGGGCGCGGGTCCCTCGCTCGCCCTTCGGCGCGCCACGCTGCGAGGTCACGGTGCCCGGTGCGACGCTCGTGGTCTCGACCGGACGCAGCAGCGCCAAGGGCCGCGTCGGCCGGGCCGAGCTCGCCCTGAGCCGCTCCTGGGTGTTCAGCGCCACCACCGTGCACCCCGTCGACCCCGACTCGCCAGGCGGTGCCGGTCCCGGGCAACCCGGCAACCTCATCGTGCTGCTTCCCCGGCTTCCCACCGGTGCAGGCGTCGAGTTCTTCGAGAATGAGTTCGATGCCCTCGTCACCGAGGCAGGTCGGCGTTCGCTCGACGTCGTGCTCGAGCACGCGGCCCACATCCACGCCGAGGAGCAGACCGCTTCGGCGGCTTCCACCAGGCCCGACCCGGCCGTTCCGCCGGCTCCGGCCCAACCGACGACGGGCTGGTCCACCGACCCATTCGGAGGCGGTGGCAGCGGCCCGGAGCCGCCTGCGCCGACGTCCACCCCGTTCTGACGGGCACCCGACCTCCGTCGCCGGGTCCAACCTTCCCCACCCGCATCTCCCCATCTCCCCACGTCCCCAGGAGGATTCCGTGGCCTTGTCGCCCATGCTCATCATCGGTTGCGGTGGCTCCGGCGGAAAGATCGTCGCCGGGCTCCGTCGCCGCCTCGAACAGGAGCTACGACGGGCCGGCTGGAACGAGGGCATTCCGCGTGCCTGGCAGTTGGTCTACGTCGACACCCCCGCCGCCCAGGAAGTCAACCTCGACTTCGGACCGCCGCTGCCGCACACCGACTACATCTCGACCTCGAGCAACGAGAGCGTCTACGCCGGCGTCGACGACGCCCTGATCAGCCACGCGACGCCCAACTCCGTGGAGCGCCTGGTCGACTGGCGGCCCTCACCCGACCTCAACCTCGCCGTCGATCTCGGCGCCGGCCAGTGGCGGGCCGTCGGGCGCGCCGTCGGGTTCAAGGGGCTCAAGAAGTTCGCTGATCGTATCGCCCTCGCCCAGGGCGAGTTCACCGCCGGCCAAGCGCAGCTCGAACGGTTGAGCGGCCTGATCGAGAACACCCCGCATCTCGGCGGGGCGGCTGCAGGGGTACGGCCCTTCGTCATCGTCGTGTCCTCGATGGCCGGTGGCACCGGTGCCGGCATCATGCCCGACGTGTGTGACGTCGTCCGCGCCGTCGACCCGTCGCTGTCATCACGGATCATGGCGGTGCTGCTCACCGCCGAGGTGTTCAGCGGCATCGGGCAGGCCCCCGGCCTGCAGCCGAACACCGTGGCCGTCCTCGGCGAGCTGATGGCCGGTTACTTCGATCGTGGCCGGCGATTGGAGCCGCTCTACGCCGGGCTCGTGCAGGCACCGGTGCACGCAGTCGGCGGCTCCGGACCGTCCTATCCCTTCGTGGTGGGCATGTCGACCGTCAACGGAACGCACCTCGACAACGTCGCCGACTGCTACCGGGTGGTGACCGAAACCGTGCTCGCGGCGATGACCCGGCCCAAGGTCTACAAGGACCTACTCGAGTTCCAGGTGGGCAACTGGCAGAACAACGCCTCCCGTCAGACCACCAGGTGGAGGTTCGGGCAGGGCGTCCTGGCCGGCGGCGAGCTCATTCCGGGCGGCATGGTGTCGTCGTTCGGTTCATCGAGCCTGGCCGTCGGGTCCCGCCTGTTCGGCGAGTACGCAACGGCCCGCCTGACCCGCGAGGTACTGCAGTTCCTCGTCGACGGGTACATCGGGCTCGGCCGCGAGCTACTCGGCGACCCCCAGGCCACCGCCGAACAGGTGCTGGCCTTCTACCGCGACACCCGGGGCCTGGCCTTCGTCGAGGCGTGCGGCCTGCGCGAGCTCGACCTGCCCGACAGCGAGGTGAACGACCAGGTCCTCGAGTCGCTGTTGGCTTCCCGCGACCTCAACAGCATCACGGGCGCATGGCTCGAGGAGCTGCGCGTCGAACTGGCGGCGCAGGGCCCGATGCGCAAGATCAGGTGGCTCGACGCCCTGCAACAGCTCCTGCCGGCGCGCCGTGGCGTCTACCTCGAGCGGGTGCGGACCGGGGTCGACGCCGGTGTCGCACGGCTGGTGTCACACCTACCGACACAACTCGCCGAACAGACTGCGCAGACCATGTTCGAATGCGGGGTGCCGGTCGCCGCCGCGCTCCTGCGCTTCGCCCAGGAGCACGTCGATGCCGCCGTGTTGCAGCTCAAGGACCAGGTCAGAGTCGCCCGCGAGGCAACCGGGCGTTGGCAGGACAACGCCATGAACAAGCTCTCGTCCCTCGGCGACAGGGATGCGGTCGGGGTCGACGACGTCCGCGTGAGCGGCACCCCCCAGTCGCCGGGTGCGCTACGCCTCGCGGTGTTGCAATTCGGCTGGGAGGAGGCACGGGCCATGCGCATGCAGAAGGCCGCCGATCTCCTCGACGACTTCTCGCGTCAGGTCATCAAACCGCTGATCGCCAAGCTCGAGCAGGTCGCCCAAGGGCTCGCCGGGAGCGACGGGCGTGAACAGTGGAGCCGATTCCCCGACACCCAGAACATCCCCGCTAGCTATCGGCCGACCCCGTTCGACTTCTGCCTGATCGCCCCGGAGCGGTGGCCCACGCTGTTCACCGAACTCCGCAACGAGACCGCCCGCCGCGAGCCTCCCGGGGACCGGGTCGAGCGGTCCGGCAGCATCCTGCTCGACGAGACCGTGCGCCGGCTCGTCGGCGGGGGCGGTTTCACCCACCTCGCAGCCGGCCAACCGGTGAAATCGCCGGCCGCGCTCACCACGGCCGGGTGGGAACGGGGCAAGCCCGCGCAGTTCACGGCGGCGTTGAGCGTCACCGACATCTTCGGACGTGCCCGTTTGTGGGCCGAGAGGCCGAGCATGCCGATGGGTGACTTCATTGCGCAGAACCTCGACAGCTATCTGGCGCCGGAAGGGCCCGACGGCCAGCCGATTGCCGACCACCGGCCCCGACTCGACCGCTTCCGTGACCTGTTCGCCAACGCGCTTCGTGCGGCAACCCCGCTGGTGTCGATCGACCGCGGCCTGCTGCACCGGGTCCACCCACAGTCGGAGATGGCGGAGCAACCCGCACGCCCAATCATCGAACCGCTGCCGGTCACCGGCGAAGCCCGCCTGATCGCTGCTGACGTACTCGAGCAGCACCTCGGGGTTCCGGTCGCCCGTCATCCCAACGAGGGCGGCGACGCGATGCAGGTCTTCTCCGATGGCACCACCAAGCCCGAGAACATCCTCGTGGTGTCGCAGCTGCAGGGACCGGTCCACCCGGCGGTCATCACCTCGATCACCCAGCCGATCGCCGCCGCCTGGAGCACCGTCAGCACGTCACAGACCGGCATCCGAACCTTCTGGCAGTACCGGCGGGCTCGGATCCTGCCCGAGTCGGTGCCGGTCGCACCGCAGGTGCTCGACAGCTTCATCCGTGGCTGGTTCGTCGGACGCATGCTCGGACTCATCCCCGATCCCGACGAGACCAACGGCTTCCGCATCAGCTACCTCGACGACATCGGCACGGTGAAGACGGCGGCATTCCCGTGGCCACTCATCCGGTGCGGGCAATGGGGCAACACCCTGGCCTCGCCGATCCACCGGCTCGAGTGGTTGCCGGCGATCCTCGAGTCGCTGACGTTGGCCTACACCCTGTACCCCACCAACCCCTCGATTCTCGAGGCCTACGACCATCTCTTCCATTACGGCGTCGAACGAGCCACCGTGAGCAGCTGGCTCGCCACCGGCTCGCACCCGGCGACGGTGGCGCCGACGCAGGTAGCCGGTGCCGACCCGCAGGAGCGCCACGCCGCGGTCATCGACGGGTTGCGGACCACGAAGGGCATCTACCAGTCCAAGTTGAGCGAACCCATCCCCCGCGACGAGGACCGGTTCTTCACCTTGCCCTACGGGCTGAGCCTCTACCCGACGATCCTCAGCGCCCTCGACGGTCTCATCCAGGGCACTCCGGTTCCCGAGTCCGGCACGGGAGCGATCGGATGAACGAGCAGCTCACCCTCGTCCTGCTCCCGTCCGCGGCGCGGACCGCACGGGAGATCCTCGTCGAACTGTCCTCGCACCAACACCTACGACCCTTCGTCCTGGTGGACGAGCAGGGTGATGCGGTGACGGTGACGACCGGGCTCGAAACGTCGGTGTCGCTCAGCGAGTACCTCTCCAGGCGGACACCGGCGATGATCCGCCTCGTCAACGTGGCCCCGACCACCGTCGACCCCGCGCCGGCGCCGTTCGTCGACGAGCTGTGGCTGAAACTTTCGCGGCAATGTGTCGACGCCGGCATCGAGTTCGCAGCGATCGGCGTCGCCGTCGGCACCAAGACCGACCAGGTCGACAGCGCTGCGTTCGCCAAGCAGTTCAATGCCAACATCGTGCTCGTACCCGAGGACGGCGGCGGCTCCCGCGGGATGATCGCCGTACCGCTCGACGCTGACCGGGTCGAGCTTGCGGCTGCGCACGCCGCAACCGTGGTGGGCGCGCTGTGGGCCTGGATGGAGGCCGGCCCGTTCGACAACGAGCCCGGACGGCTCGTCGAGGACGTCTGTTACGTGCGCCTCGCCCGGCTCACCTCGCGGGTGATCGACGCCGGTGACGTCACCGCCCGCATCGTCGGCTGGGCCCTGTCCTCCGAAGGTGCATGGCCGGTGCCCGACGGCACCATCGCGCATGGCGACGCCCCGCTGGCGGTCGAACGACTGGTCGCCACCACTGCGGAACGGCTCGGTTTCCGTTTCAACCCGGTCGAGCCACCGACGCCGAACGCTCCCGAGGTGTTGAGCATCATCGGTGCCTACAAGGCATGGATCCGGCTTGTCGGCGACGCGTTCATGATGAAGCTCTCGTCGATTGCCGCTGGCCTCGAAGAGCGGGTGGCCACAACCATCGAGGGCCATGTCCAGCGACAAACCTTCGGCGAGGACAGCGACGTGCTGGTCCGCATCGGCGGTGTTCCCCGGCCCGGTGACGCCATGGCCGGCACCATGCAGCGGATCAACCTCCTCGCTTCCCTCCCCGGCATCGATCCGCCCTCGCCGATGCCCACCCCGCAGACCTGGCGGGAGCTCGCTGCGATCGCCTTCGCCGCCGTCGACGGCGGACGCCTGCCGACCGGCATGTCCGACGACGCACTCCGGTGGCAGGGCCTCCGCGGCGTACTGCTCAACCGCTCGATGATCGTCCCTGCCCCGGACCCAGCCTTCGGAACGGGCTTCCACCTCGCCCGGAGCGATTTCCGTTCACTCGGCTTCGAAGGCGCTGCAGCCGACGACCGTGTCGTCGCCGGCGGAGGCGACGTCTTCACCGCACGCTCCGTCGAATCGTTCCTACGCCTGGCCGCAGCGCCCGTAGGCACACCGGTTCCTGCACCCGAACCGAGCACCGAGGCGCTGACCGACGAGCCGCCGCCCAACGAACGAGCCGTACGGTTCATCGACGATTTGATCATCCGGTTCGAGGACTGGCGTCGCGCCCGGGAGGGTTCGTTCATGTGGCGGCTGGGGGTACAGCTCGCCGACGCCATCAGCACGTCGCTCGACGATGTCGCCGGGGCGCAGGCCGATCTCCAGCAACTCGAGCGGGACTTCGCCCAGTACCGCATCGATGCCGCGACGGTGGTGAAGCGCCGACGTCGGCGGGTCGTTCTCACTGCGGTTGCCATCCCCCTGCTGCTGCTGGCGAGCTACCTCGCCTATCGCTATCTGTACTCCAGAATCGGGCTCATCCTGGCCCTCGCCGGTGTGATCTGTTCGTCCGCGGTGCCGCTCAGCATCGTTCCGGTGGTGCGCGAACAGCGCCGGCTCGAGTCACGACTTCGTCGGCTGATGCAACGTCTCGAGTGGTTGCCGCGTCGCCGCAATCACGCGGTTGCCGAAGCGGTGCGGCTCGCCTCGCTGAACGACCAGTTGCGCGAGTGGACCGACATCCTCGCCCAGTCCATCCACCACCCCTGGATGGGGCCGGAGGTCCCTCGAGACGACGCAACCTGGAACGGGGACAGCGGCCTGCTGGCCCTGACCGGCGGCATGGCGGATCTCGACCCCGAGGAGCTGCAGGGTCAGATCAGCAGGGTCCGGCGATCGCTGTGCCGCCCGGGCTGGCTGCAGGCGGCGTACCTCGAGGTACGGCGGCATTGGCAGGCGCGTTACCTGTTGATCGCCGGGCTCGACCCCACCGCACAGAACGAGCCGGAGGCCGATCATGGCGGCAGCCGCCTGCCCTTCGGCAACAACCCGATCACCGGTGAGCACCTGTACGCACCACGCGTGCAGTTCCAGCGTGAGGTGATGGAACGCCGCCACGCCGCCACCGTCGGACGCGACGTCGCGCTGCAGTGCCGGTCGCTGCTCACCACCACCGATACCCGGCGTCTGATCAGCACCGTTCGCTGTCCGTTGCCCGGACTCGACGGGGTGACCGCC